>NZ_VMMV01000030.1:0-17336 GCF_013277375.1 Streptococcus sp. 3613 | reverse complement strand
CTCCCATGATTTACAAGAACAGCAGGACAAGCGATTTCTTTGTGGAGTGGTTCAAAACGCAACTCCTGCCTGCTTTGAAGACACCTCATGTTATTATCATGGACAATGCTAGTTTTGATCCCAAGAACATTTTGGATGAACTCTGCATCCAAGATAAACACTTTTTCTTACCTCTACCGCCATATTCACCAGATTTGAATCCTATTGAGCAAGCTTGGGCTATCTTGAAAAAGAAAGTAACAGATTTATTAAGGGAAGTCCCAACTATTTTTGAATGTTTGGAACGCTTTTTTAAAACTAAATGACTATATAAGTCCATAGGCCCTATTAGAGGATGTTCTGGTGTCTTATTCACTTGTTTTTTTATAGCATTAGTAGATAGAATCAGCAAATAAAAAAGTAGTTCAAATGCCTGGCAGCAAAAAATCTCAACGATTCATACTCTTCGAAAATCAAATTCAAACCGCGTCAGCGTCGCCTTACCGTACTCAAGTACAGCTTGCGGCTAGCTTCCTAGTTTGCTCTTTGATTTTCATTGAGTATCACCTAATATAGACTAAAGTTTAGAGTTTAAGGAAAGTAGGGCTAATATATTGTATGAAAAATAAGATTGTTTTTAAGCAAAACTCTTGAAAATGATTGAAAAAAGAGTTATTATAGATGTATAGTAAAAAGCAAACGCTTACTTAATCAAGGAGGACAGTTTATGTCATACAAAACAAGCAATGCAGAAGGGCATGTAGATTTCATTAATACCTATGATTTGGAGCCAATGGCGCAACAAGTGATCCCTAAAGCAGCATTTGGCTATATTGCTAGTGGGGCAGAAGATACTTTCACTTTAAGAGAGAATATCCGTGCCTTTAACCACAAACTCATCGTTCCACATACGCTTTGCGATGTTGAAAATCCAAGTACAGAGATTGAATTTGCGGGTGAAAAACTATCCTCACCAATCATTATGGCGCCTGTTGCGGCTCATAAATTAGCGAATGAACAGGGTGAAGTGGCGACTGCGCGTGGTGTGCATGAGTTCGGTTCTCTTTATACAACCAGTTCTTACTCTACTGTTGACCTTCCAGAGATTTCTGAAGCCCTTCAAGGGACACCTCATTGGTTCCAATTTTACTTTAGTAAGGATGACGGTATCAACCGCCACATCATGGACCGTGTGAAGGCTGAAGGTTATAAGGCGATTGTCTTGACGGCAGATGCTACTGTAGGGGGCAATCGTGAGGTGGATAAGCGTAATGGTTTTGTCTTCCCAGTTGGCATGCCGATTGTTGAAGAATACCTGCCAGAAGGTGCTGGTAAATCAATGGACTTTGTTTACAAATCAGCTAAACAACGCTTGTCTCCACGCGATGTAGAATTTATCGCTGAATACTCTGGTCTTCCTGTGTATGTCAAGGGACCACAATGCCGTGAGGACGTTGAACGTTCGCTTGCTGCAGGAGCTTCTGGTATCTGGGTAACCAACCACGGTGGTCGTCAAATCGACGGTGGACCAGCTGCCTTTGACTCGCTTCAAGAAGTGGCAGAAGCAGTTGATAGACGTGTGCCGATTGTCTTTGACTCTGGTGTTCGTCGTGGTCAACACGTCTTTAAAGCCTTGGCTTCAGGAGCAGACTTGGTAGCTATTGGTCGCCCTGTTATTTATGGCTTGGCTCTCGGTGGTAGTGTCGGTGTGCGTCAAGTCTTTGAACACTTGAATGCGGAATTGAAGACAGTTATGCAATTGTCTGGAACTCAGACCATTGAAGATGTCAAACACTTCAAACTTCGTCACAACCCATACAACCCAACCTTCCCAGTTGACCCTCGTGACTTAAAATTGTATTGATAAAAGAGATTGCCTCCACTGAATGTGGAGTTTTTTCTTCGTGTATTGGAAGAATAAATCGCTATCAAAAACTATATAAAGATATTTTTCGGTCAAATATCTTGCTAGGGCTTTCAATTTCTGTTATAATGGTCTAGTAATTAAATAATAAAGACATTTGGGGTGCTTTAGGCTGAGATGATACCCATTGAACCTGATACAGTTAAGACTGGCGAAGGGAAATGTGAACAGTTTTTTTCGTATGGTGAAATGAACGGTCTAATCTTGTAAGTCAACTCTAATTCTTGATTGTAATTGGAGTTTTTTTGTTTATATAAAACTGGGTAGGCTTGTTTAGGTAGCTCTCTGCAAATGCCCTCGATGTTCTTTAAAAGGATCAAGTGGAATTACGATTTTACTTGGTATTTCTTGGTGTTTTATTAATTACTAACAAGTAAAGAGAGGAGAAGTAAATATGGAAACACAGGTTTATGCATTTCAGCCAGGTTTGACTGTTGGAGAATTATTAAAAAGCAGTCAGAAGGATTGGCAGGCTGCAATCAATCATCGTTTTGTTAAGGAACTTTTTGCAGGGACAATTGAGAATAAGGCCTTAAAAGACTACCTGATTCAAGATTATCACTTCTTTGATGCCTTCTTATCCATGTTGGGTTCCTGCGTAGCCCACGCAGACCAGCTTGAATCCAAGCTTCGTTTTGCCAAACAACTAGGCTTTCTTGAAGCAGATGAAGATGGCTATTTCCAAAAGGCTTTCAAAGAGTTAAACGTATCTGAGAATGACTATCTAGAAGTGAGCTTGCACCCTGTAACAAAAGCCTTTCAGAATCTAATGTACTCGGCAGTGGCTTCATCAGACTATGCCCATCTTTTGGTCATGCTGGTCATTGCAGAAGGACTCTATTTAGACTGGGGTTCTAAAGCTTTGGCTCTTCCTGAAGCCTATATTCATTCGGAATGGATCAATCTCCACAGAGGTCCTTTCTTTGCAGAGTGGGTTCAATTTCTGGTTGACGAACTCAATCGTGTCGGAAAAGGTCGAGAAGATTTGACAGAGCTTCAGCAACGCTGGAATCAAGCGGTCGCTTTAGAATTAGCCTTTTTTGATATTGGTTATGATGCCTAGAGAAGGCTCATGATATTTACAAATTTGATGAGTTAATACTCTTCGAAAATCTCTTCAAACCACGTCAGCTTCACCTTGCCGTAGGTATGGTGTTCTATCTGCAACCTCAANNCAAAGCAGTGCTTTGAGCAACTTGCGGTTAGCTTCCTAGTTTGTTCTTTGATTTTCATTGAGTATAAATCATTCAATGTAACTGAAAAATTTCTTAACGAAAGATAGAGATAAACCGAAATCAGTAGATCGTATAAAGTGAAAAGGAAGGAATTCAATATGACAAGTTTAAAATTATTAAAAGAAAAAGCACCATTGGTCATTTGCATCACCAATGATGTGGTAAAAAATTTCACAGCAAATGGATTAGTAGCACTGGGTGCCTCACCAGCTATGAGCGAGTACCCAGCAGACTTAGAAGATCTATTAAAATATGCTGGAGGATTATTGATTAACATTGGGACTTTAACGGATGATAATTGGAAATTATACCAAGCTGCTCTGAAAATTGCAGAGAAATATAATGTCCCAGCAGTTTTAGATCCTGTAGCCTGTGGAGCAGGAGAATATAGAAAAAAAGTAGCAGATGATTTAATCAACAATTACAAACTAGCTGCGATTAGGGGGAATGCTGGAGAGATTGCTTCTTTAGTAGGTATAAATGTGGCATCTAAAGGAGTAGATAGTGCTGGTGTGGATAATATTGATGAGATTGCTCTAGCAGCCAACGCTAAGTTTCATATTCCAATAGTAGTGACTGGAGAAGTTGATGCGATTGCTGTTAATGGAGAAGTGGTAACGATTCATAATGGTAGTGCCATGATGCCAAAAGTCATTGGGACAGGATGTTTATTAGGGGCAGTGGTAGCAAGCTTTATCGGACTAGAAAAAGGTCAAGAATTGAAATCATTAGAAACAGCAATGTTGGTTTACAATATCGCTGGAGAAATGGCAGAAAAACGTCCAAATGGACATCTTCCTGGAACATTTAAAGTTGAATTTATGAATGCCTTATACGAGATTACAGATGAAGATGTAAAGGAATTCAAAAGAGTGAAGTAAGATGTTTTATAAAGAATTACTAAAACTATATTTTATTTGTGGAACGACTACTTGCCAAGGTAAAGATCTATATAGAGTCGTTGAGGAAGCCTTAAAAGGTGGTATAACCTTATTTCAATTTCGTGAAAAAGGGGAGGGAGCCTTAGAAGGTAAAGAAAAAGTCGAAGTAGCAATTAAACTACAGGATCTTTGTAAAAAATACAATGTTCCGTTTATTGTTAATGATGATATTGATTTGGCGATGGAAATTGACGCTGATGGCGTACATGTAGGACAAGATGACCTTGGAGTTGATGAAATTAGAAAATTGATGCCAGATAAAATAATTGGTCTTTCTATAAAAAACGAGAAAGAATTTCAACAGTCAAAAGTTGAATATGTAGATTATGTTGGTGTTGGTCCTGTATTTGATACCCAGTCAAAAGATGATGCTGGTGGCGCTATAGGTTATGAAGGTCTTAAATTGATGAGAAAACTATTGCCACAAATGCCCTTAGTTGCAATTGGTGGGATACAGACGCAACATATTAAAGACATTATGAAGACTAATGTTGACGGTGTTTCAATCATTTCAGCAATATCGTATGCAAAAAATATAGAAAAAACTGTTCGGGAAATGAGTGAACAATAGGTATCTATCCTTGGATTCTAAGTAAGTGGAAGTTTTCCTTTTCTAAAAAGATATATCCAGATTCAGTTTAAATAGCTAATCTATCAAACAAGACATTTGGTTTTTTCAAAAGAAAGATCTGCTGTCTTTGTGAGTGCAAGGCTGTATTTCCAGTTCAATTTCTTGAATTGTAATAAATCATTTGTTATAATAGTTATATAATTAAATAATAAAGACATTTGGGGTGCTTTAGGCTGAGATGATACCCATTGAACCTGATACAGTTAAGACTGGCGAAGGGAAATGTGAAATGTTTTTTTCGTATGTCGAAAAGAACGGTCTAATCTTGTAAGCTAAACTCTAATTCCTATCTGTAATTAGAGTTTTTTCTTTTACGAAACTGGATGAAGGTGATATAAACCTTTTGGTAGCTCACCTTGAGTGCCCCACTTTTCTTTAAAAAAGGAGTTTTTTATGTTGAAAAAATGGCAGTTAAAAGATGTTATCTTGCTTGCTTTCTTGTCTATCTTTTTTGGTGGGGTTTTCGTTGGTTCAGGATATGTGTATAATATTCTCAGCCTACTCTTAACACCTCTTGGTTTGCAGGCCTTTGCCAATGAAATCCTCTTCGGTCTCTGGTGTATGGCTGCGCCCATTGCTGCCATCTTTGTTCCGAGAGTCGGAAGTGCAACGATTGGAGAAGTACTAGCTGCGCTTGCTGAAGTCCTTTATGGTAGCCAATTCGGTCTAGGCGCTCTTTTGTCTGGCTTGGTTCAAGGTTTGGGAAGTGAACTTGGTTTTATCGTAACCAAGAATCGCTATGAGAGTTGGCTCTCTCTAACTGCCAATAGTATTGGGATTACGCTTGTTAGCTTTGTCTATGAATACATTAAGTTAGGTTACTACGCCTTTTCCCTTCCGTTTGTCCTTTCCTTGCTTGTGGTACGTTTTATTTCTGTTTATTTCTTCTGTACCATCTTGGTTCGTGCCATTGTCAAACTCTATCATCAGTTTGCAACTGGAGGAAAAGCATAGATGGGTCTGGAATTACGGGAGATTCAGTCCCCAATTTTTTCGGAACCGATTGATTTTACTTTTCATGAGCAAGCCTTTACCTTGTTAGTTGGGAGCAGTGGTTCAGGAAAATCGAGTCTCTTTCAAATGATCGCCCAAGTCAGTTCTCTTCCCTATAGCGGTCAAGTACTGATAGATGGGAGCGAAGTCAGTCAGCTTTCTATCATCGAACGTGTCCAAACGGTTGGTATTCTCTTTCAAAATCCCAATCATCAGTTTACCATGGAGAATTTGTTTGAGGAGCTGATTTTTACCTTGGAGAATATCGGCTATCACCTTCAGGAAATTGATTCTAAAATAGCAGAGGTGGTTCTACAATGTCGCTGTGAGAAGATCTTGCACCGTCCCATCCATCACTTATCAGGTGGGGAAAAGCAAAAGGCTGCTTTGGCTGTCCTCTTTGCCATGAATCCTAGGGTCTATCTCTTGGATGAGCCCTTCGCTTCCATTGACCGCAAGAGCAGAATCGAGATATTGGAGATTCTAAAAGAGTTAGCCTCTAATGGGAAGGCAGTCATCCTGTGCGACCATGATTTATCAGACTATGAAGCCTATATCGACCATATGGTGGAGCTAAGAGACGGACAACTAAGGGAAGTGTTTCAAATCCCTTCCTCTGAGATGATACAGGTTGCTTCAAAGAAAGTTGCTTCTAGCCCGGAATTGTTACATATGGATCGAATGACTTGTGAGCTGGATAAGCGCTCCCTCTTTTCGATTATTGATTTCAGATTTTACCAAGGAATTTCCTGTATCCTGGGTGACAATGGTGTCGGGAAATCAACCCTCTTTCGGTCTATTCTTCAATTTCAAAAGTATAAGGGACGCATTACCTGGAAGGGGACAGTCCTGAAAAAGAAAAAGAGTTTGTACCGTGAACTGACGAGTATTGTTCAGGAAGCTGAGAAGCAGTTTATCCGAGTCAGTCTGCGAGAGGAACTTCAATTAGATGGACCTGATTCTGAAAGAAATCAGCGTATTCTTCAAGCCTTACGATATTTTGATTTGGAGCAGTCACTCGATAAGAGTCCCTATCAATTAAGTGGTGGCCAGCAAAAGATTCTTCAGCTCTTGACCATCTTGACTAGTAAGGCTTCCGTGATTTTGCTAGATGAACCTTTTGCAGGTTTGGATGATAGAGCCTGCCATTATTTCTGTCAGTGGATTGTGGAGGAGAGGAATCAAGGAAGAAGTTTTTTGATCATTAGCCATCGTTTAGATCCTTTGATCTCTGTGGTTGATTATTGGATTGAGATGACTAGTCAGGGTCTCAGTCATGTGAAAGAAGTGACCATTGCCAAACCACTCACATCTCAGAGTAGCAATACTCAAGGGGAGGTGAGATAGTATGGTCAAAGTAGCAACCCAGACACCAATTATCAGTCTCTTCTTGCTGATTTTATCCTTGGAAACATCTTTCATTCCTTCGATTGCTCTGAATCTTTCGGTAGTCGCATTTTGTATTCTCTTTATGCTCTATTACCGTCGATTTAAAATGTTAGCTTGGATGATCATACTTGCCATTTTACCATCTTTTGCCAACTACTGGGCAGTTCAGTTACACGGAGATGCTTCACAGGCAGTCATGCTTGGAACGAGGGCCTTTGTGACCGTTTGTATTGGCCTTGTCTTTATTTCTTCTATTTCCCTAAAAGAGCTTCTCTTGTACTTGGCTCAAAAGGGGCTATCACGGTCATGGGCCTATGCCTTGATTGTGGTATTCAATTCCTTTCCCCTTATCCAGAAAGAAATCAAATCCCTCAAAGAAGCTTGCCTATTACGCGGTCAAGAACTACATTTTTGGTCGCCCTTGATTTACAGTAAGGTTTTGATGACGGTCTTTAGGTGGCGCCATCTTTACCTGAGAGCTCTATCGGCGCATGGATATGACGAACATGCACAGTTGAAGAATAACTATCGGACTTTTTATATTCCTAAAAAAACAAAATTAATCTACCTGCTTTTCTTTTTATTGCTTCAAACCAGTCTATTTTTATAAAGGAGTTATTATGGAATTTACAGATATTGCGATGGAATTATCCAAGGAAGCTTGGCAGGCTTCCTTTCATCATCCCTTTATTTTACAATTACAAGAGGGAAATTTAGAACCTGCCATTTTCCGCTATTACCTGATTCAGGATGCCTACTATCTGAAGGCCTTCTCGGAAATCTATCACCTTTTGGCTGATAAGACTTCAAACCAAGAGATGAAAAGGCTCTTGAAACAAAATGCTCAGGGTTTAGTGGAGGGTGAGTTATTCATCCGCCAACAATTTTTCAAGGAATTGGCAATCAGCGACCAGGAAATGGAGCAACATCCAATCGCTCCAACCTGTTATCATTACATTTCACATATTTATAGGCAATTTGCAGAGCCGAACTTAGCCATTGCCTTTGCAAGTTTGCTGCCTTGTCCTTGGTTATACCATGATATAGGCAAATCACTTAATCTTAAACCATCACCAAATCCTCTCTACCAACAATGGATTGAAACTTATATTACGGATGAGTTAGAGCAGCAGATCAGAGAGGAGGGAGCGCTGGTCAATCAACTCTATCGAGAAAGTGACGAGACAGACAGGAAAAAAATGCTAGATGCCTTCCACATCAGTGTTCATATGGAAGCCAAGTTTTGGGAAATGGCCTACCAACACCAGACATGGAAGAGCGATTTACAGTCTTTAGAAAAAGGAGAATAATAAACATGAGAAAGCACCAATTACAAGTTCACAAATTAACCATTTTATCTATGATGATTGCCCTTGATGTAGTCCTTACACCTATCTTTCGGATTGAGGGAATGGCACCGATGTCCAGTGTAGTCAATATTCTAGCAGGAATCATGATGGGACCTGTTTATGCCTTGGCTATGGCTACAGTGACAGCTTTTATCCGTATGACAACTCAAGGGATTCCACCTTTAGCTCTTACAGGAGCAACTTTTGGAGCCCTTCTAGCAGGTCTCTTTTATAAGTACGGTCGAAAATTTCACTATTCTGCTCTAGGAGAGATTTTGGGAACAGGTATCATTGGTTCTATTGTTTCCTATCCTGTTATGGTGCTCTTTACAGGATCAGCTGCTAAGCTCAGCTGGTTTATCTATACTCCTCGATTTTTCGGAGCAACCTTGATTGGTACAGCGATTTCCTTTATTGCTTTTCGATTTTTAATCAAGCAGGAATTCTTTAAAAAAGTGCAGGGATATTTCTTTGGTGAAAGGATAGAATGATGCAGGAATTGATAAATCCTTTTCCTCTGGAAACGAGTTCTCTTATTCACTGTATGACCAATGAGATTTCTTGTGAGATGCTGGCAAATGGGATTTTGGCTCTGGGATGCAAACCTGTCATGGCAGATGATCCCCGTGAGGTTCTTGATTTTACTAAGCAAAGTCAGGCTCTCTTCATCAATTTGGGGCATTTGTCAGCTGAGAAGGAAAAAGCAATCCGCATGGCAGCCTCGTATGCAGCTCAAGTTTCTCTCCCAATGGTAGTAGATGCGGTTGGCGTAACGGCTTCCTCCATTCGTAAGAGCTTAGTTAAAGACCTCTTAGACTATAGCCCAACGGTCCTTAAAGGAAACATGTCAGAAATTCGAAGTCTTGTTGGCTTAAAACACCACGGCGTTGGGGTCGATGCGAGTGCTAAAGATCAAGAAACGGAGGATTTGCTTCAAGTCTTGAAAGACTGGTGTCAGACCTATCCTGGTATGTCATTCTTAGTCACTGGCCCCAAGGATCTTATCGTTTCGAAGAATCAGGTTGCTGTATTGGAGAATGGCTGTGTAGAGTTAGACTGGATAACAGGGACAGGAGACTTGGTTGGAGCCTTAACAGCTGTTTTTCTCAGCCAAGGAAAGACTGGTTTTGAAGCTTCTTGCTTAGCAGTCTCTTATCTCAATATCGCTGCTGAGAAAATAGTTGTTCAAGGAATGGGATTGGAAGAATTTCGTTACCAAGTACTCAATCAGCTTTCGCTCCTCAAAAGAGATGAAAATTGGCTAGATGCCATCAAAGGAGAGGTTTATGAATAGAGAAGCACTTAGACTATATCTGGTAACCAATCGCTATCAAGATTCCGTGGAAAGCTTTCTTGCAAAAGTTGAGACGGCCTGCCGTTCAGGGGTTACCATAGTTCAATTACGAGAAAAAAATCTCACAACCCATCAATATTATCAACTGGCAAAACAAGTCAAGGAAATAACAGATGTTTATCAGGTACCCTTGATAATCGATGATCGGTTGGATGTTTGTCTTGCGGTTGATGCAGCAGGTCTGCATATCGGAGATGATGAATTACCCGTTTCGGTTGCCCGACAAGTCTTGGGACCTGATAAAATCCTAGGTGTCACCGCTAAAACGGTTAAAAGAGCTCTGGAAGCAGAAACATCAGGTGCAGATTACTTGGGGACAGGAGCCATTTTCCCAACTACCACCAAGGAAAATGCGCCTATCACCCTGATTTCAACCTTGAAAACAATTTGCCAAACGGTTGCCATTCCAGTAGTTGCTATTGGAGGCTTGACTTCAGAGAACATTGACCAGCTTATGGGCACTGGCATAGCTGGAGTAGCAGTCGTACGCGATCTGATGCAGGCAGAAGATATTGAGGCAAAAACCCAAGCCTTTTTATCAAAGTTGGATGACATTATTTCCTAACTAATACTCAATGAAAATCAAAGAGCAAACTAGGAAGCTAGCCGCAGCTTGCCCAAAGCCCTGCCTTGAGGTTTTAGATAAGACTGACGAAGTCAGCTCAAAACAGTGTTTTGAGGTTGCAGATGGAAGCTGACGTAGTTTGAAGAGATTTTCGAAGAGTATAAAAACTCTCTAATTCCCTTAAAGTGGGAACTAGAGAGTTTTTTTAATCTTTAAAGATTGTATGGTTGACTGGGCCAGAACCATGACCGAGTTGAGGGGCGTCTTGGATGGCTTTTGTGATAAAGGCCTTGGCCTTATCAACTGCTTGATAGAGGGTTTTCCCCTTGGCTAGTTCAGCCGTAATCACTGCAGCAAAGGTACATCCAGTACCATGGGTGTGACAGGTTTGAATTCGTGGGCTTTCCCAGACAAATTGCTCATCCTTTGTAAAGAGGAAATCCTTGGCACCGCCTTCGAGATGGCCACCTTTGATGACCACAGACTGAGGAACAAATTCTTTTAAAATCAGGCGACCAGCACGCTGCATGTCTTCGGGGTCATGGATTGAAAAACCAACAATCTCTTCTGCCTCAGGAAGATTGGGCGTGATAATGGTTGCAAGGGGAAGCAGGTTTGTTTTGAGATAGTCTCTAGCAACTGAGTCGATCAAGGCATCTCCGCTAGTCGCTACCATAACTGGATCTAAAACATAGGGACAATCCAGCTTTTTAAGATAGGGCTGGATGATTTCCATGATTTCGGTAGTTGCCAACATCCCAGTTTTTACAGCCTGAGGTGGAATATCAGAAAATACACTGTCCAATTGGGCTTCCAACATTTGAGGAGAAACGTGCTCGATTAGCTGAACACCTCTGGTATTTTGAGCAACAAGGCTAGTCACAACAGCCATTCCATAGACATCTCTAGCTTGGAACGACTTTAAGTCAGCCATAATGCCAGCACCACCACTAGGGTCAGTCCCTGCAATGGTCAAAGCAACGGGTAAATAAGTCATCTAAAACCTCCCAACCAACTGAAGTTTGTATTCTTAAGAACAAGCTAATCTGTTTCAGGAAGGCAATAGAAGACTGCTAGTCCCCATTATCATTTCCACTTCCATCAGCTAGCATTACCTAGATTGAGTCAGAGGGATCTAACAGTCGTTAATCTCAGCTTTACGCACCCCTAGTGGTTGTTTTCTTTTTTCTTTAGTATAGCATATTTTTATTGTTTATATAGTAATATTTGACTGAAAATTGTTTACTAAATAGTTAAAAATTTATTTTTAGAAGTAATAAGCATTTTAATAATTGACAATTGTAGATTTTAAGAGTATACTGACAATTGTAATCGACAAATGTAGATTTTGGAGGTGTGATGATGCAGATTTCAGATGCAGAATGGCAGGTCATGAAGATTATTTGGATGCAGGGGGAGCAGACCAGTTCAGATTTGATTAGGGTTCTGGCGGAGCGGTTTGACTGGTCCAAGTCCACAGTTCAAACTCTTTTGGCTCGTTTGGTTGAGAAAGAGTGTCTGACGAGGAAAAAAGAAGGCAAGTCCTTTGTCTATTCAGCCCTTTTAACTTTGGACCAAAGTCGGGATTTACTTGTCCAAGATATTAAGGACAAGGTTTGTTCCCGTAGGATTAAGAACTTGTTGGCTGATTTGATTACTGAATGTGATTTTACTCAGGCTGACTTAGAAGACTTGGAAGCTGTGATTTCTGAGAAGAAATCAAGCGCTGTAACAGAAGTAAGATGTAATTGTATGTAAAGGAGACGTCATGTTAAATAGTATTGTAACCATTGTTTGTATTGCCCTTATCGCGTTTATCTTGTTTTGGTTTTTCAAAAAGCCTGAAAAATCTGGACAAAAGGCCCAGCAAAAAAAGGGCTACCAAGAGATTCGAGTGGAAGTCATGGGGGGCTATACGCCTGAGTTGATTATCCTCAAGAAATCAGTGCCAGCCCGCATTGTCTTTGACCGCAAGGATCCTTCACCATGTTTGGACCAAATTGTTTTTCCAGATTTTGGTGTACATGCGGACCTGCCTATGGGGGAAGAGTATGTAGTGGAAATCACGCCTGAGCAGGCTGGAGAGTATGGTTTCTCTTGTGGCATGAATATGATGCACGGCAAGCTGATTGTAGAATAGGAGAATGATATGACTGAAATTATAAAAGCAAATCTTGAAAATGGTGTTCAAAAAATCCGTATCACGGCAGACAAAGGCTACCATCCAGCCCACATTCAACTGCAAAAGGGAGTTCCTGCTGAGATCACCTTTCACCGTGTGACACCTTCAAACTGTTATAAGGAAATTCTTTTTGAGGAAGAAGGCATCTTGGAACCAATCGGCGTAGACGAAGAGAAGACAATTCGTTTTACTCCTCAAGAATTAGGCCAACATGAATTTTCTTGTGGCATGAAGATGCAAAAGGGGAGTTATACCGTAGTTGAGAAGACTCGAAAATCTCTATCACTTTTACAGCGTTTTTGGATTACTAGTATCTTTACTGTGCCTCTTGTGATTCTCATGATTGGGATGTCGACAGGAGGAATTAGTCACCAAGTCCTGCGTTGGGGAACCTTTTTAGCCACAACACCGATTATGCTAGTAGCAGGTGGGCCTTATATCCAAAGTGCTTGGGCTAGTTTTAAAAAGCACAATGCCAACATGGATACCTTGGTTGCTCTGGGAACCCTAGTGGCCTATGGTTATAGCCTAGTTGCCCTCTTCGCTGGTCTCCCCGTTTACTTTGAAAGTGCTGCATTTATCTTCTTCTTCGTTCTTATGGGAGCCGTTTTTGAGGAGAAAATGCGGAAAAATACTTCCCAAGCTGTGGAGAAATTGCTGGACTTGCAGGCTAAAACAGCAGAAGTCTTGCGTGAGGAAAGCTATGTTCAAGTCCCTTTGGAGCAAGTCAAGGTAGGTGACCTGATTCGAGTGCGTCCCGGTGAAAAGATTGCGGTTGATGGTGTCGTAGTAGAAGGTGTCTCTAGTATTGATGAGTCTATGGTGACAGGTGAGAGTCTGCCTGTGGACAAGACAGTTGGAGATACTGTCATTGGCTCAACCATCAATAATAGTGGAACACTTGTTTTTAGAGCAGAAAAAGTCGGTTCAGAGACTGTTTTGGCTCAGATTGTGGATTTTGTGAAGAAAGCTCAGACAAGTCGTGCGCCGATTCAGGACTTGACGGATAAAATTTCAGGGATTTTTGTCCCAGCAGTTGTCATTTTAGGGATTGTGACCTTTTGGGTTTGGTTCGTCTTGCTCAGGGATAGTGTAGTTGTGCTTGGGTCGAGCTTTGTGTCTTCGCTTCTCTATGGAGTAGCAGTTCTGATTATTGCCTGCCCTTGTGCATTGGGACTTGCAACACCGACAGCCCTTATGGTGGGGACAGGTCGCAGTGCCAAGATGGGAGTTCTCCTCAAAAATGGAACGGTTCTACAGGAAATCCAGAAAGTTCAAACTATCGTCTTTGATAAGACCGGGACTTTGACGGAAGGGAAACCTGTGGTCACAGATATCATCGGCGACGAAGTAGAAGTGCTTGGATTGGCAGCTTCCTTGGAAGAAGCTTCTCAACACCCACTGGCTGAAGCCGTTGTGAAACGAGCGAGTGAAGCTGGACTTGAGTTTCACACTGTTGAAAATTTCCAAGCCTTGCACGGAAAAGGTGTCTCAGGGCAAATCAATGGAAAACAAGTTTTGCTTGGAAATGCTAAAATGCTGGATGGCATGAACATTTCTAGCACTTATCAAGATAAACTAGAAGAACTAGAAAAAGAAGCTAAGACAGTTGTGTTCTTGGCTGTTGACAATGAAATCAAAGGCTTGCTTGCACTACAAGATATTCCCAAGGAAAATGCCAAGCTAGCCATCAGTCAGTTGAAAAAGCGTGGCCTTAAAACAGTCATGCTGACAGGAGATAATGCAGGTGTGGCGCGTGCTATTGCCGATCAGATCGGAATCGAAGAGGTCATTGCAGGTGTCTTGCCAGAAGAAAAAGCCCATGAAATTCATAAACTACAATCAGCTGGTAAAGTAGCCTTTGTTGGGGACGGTATCAATGATGCCCCTGCCCTCAGTGTAGCAGATGTGGGAATTGCTATGGGGGCTGGAACAGATATTGCCATCGAGTCAGCAGATTTAGTGTTGACAATCAATAACCTCCTAGGCGTGGTGCGTGCCTTTGACATGAGTAAGAAAACCTTTAATCGAATTCTGCTCAATCTTTTCTGGGCCTTTATCTACAATGTCGTCGGAATTCCGATTGCAGCAGGAGTCTTTTCTGGTGTTGGACTGGCGCTCACTCCAGAATTGGCAGGTCTAGCCATGGCCTTTAGTTCTGTATCTGTTCTGACTAGTTCACTCTTACTAAACTTTAGTAAAATAGACTAAAAGTAATGACTAGATTTCTTTGTTATAAAACAGGAATGGCAGCACTTTCAAAACTGTATTAGAATAGAAAGTAGAGAGTTTTGAGCAGATTTTTAGAAAAGTCAACATAAATATGATATAGTGGAATAGTAAAAATTTGGAGAACGTTTCCAATTCTATGTAATCGTATTCTCCAAGTCTAAAAAATTGAAGGAGAGTTATCACTATGACTCAAGGAAAAATTACTGCATCTGCAGCAATGCTTAACGTATTGAAAACATGGGGCGTAGATACAATCTACGGTATCCCATCAGGAACACTCAGCTCATTGATGGACGCTTTGGCTGAAGACAAAGATATCCGCTTCTTGCAAGTTCGCCATGAAGAGACAGGTTCTCTTGCAGCGGTTATGCAAGCTAAATTCGGTGGCTCAATCGGGGTTGCAGTTGGTTCAGGTGGTCCAGGTGCGACTCACTTGATTAACGGTGTTTACGATGCAGCTATGGATAACACTCCATTCCTAGCGATCCTTGGATCACGTCCAGTTAATGAATTGAACATGGATGCTTTCCAAGAATTGAACCAAAACCCAATGTACAACGGTATCGCTGTATACAACAAACGCGTAGCTTACGCTGAGCAATTACCAAAAGTAATCGACGAAGCTTGCCGTGCTGCAGTCTCTAAAAAAGGTCCAGCTGTTGTGGAAATCCCAGTAAACTTTGGTTTCCAAGAAATCGACGAAAACTCATACTATGGATCAGGTTCATACGAGCGTTCATTTATCGCTCCTGCTTTGAACGAAGTTGAAATCGACAAAGCTGTTGAAATCTTGAACAATGCTGAACGTCCAGTTATCTATGCTGGTTACGGTGGTGTTAAAGCTGGTGAAGTGATCACTGAATTGTCACGTAAAATCAAAGCACCAATTATCACAACTGGTAAAAACTTTGAAGCTTTCGAATGGAACTATGAAGGTTTGACAGGTTCTGCTTACCGTGTTGGTTGGAAGCCAGCCAACGAAGTGGTCTTTGAAGCAGACACAGTTCTTTTCCTTGGTTCAAACTTCCCATTTGCTGAAGTTTACGAAGCATTCAAGAACACTGAAAAATTCATTCAAGTTGATATTGACCCTTACAAACTTGGTAAACGTCACGCCCTTGACGCTTCAATCCTTGGTGATGCAGGTCAAGCAGCCAAAGCAATCCTTGACAAAGTGAATCCAGTTGAATCTACTCCATGGTGGCGTGCAAACGTGAAGAACAACCAAAACTGGCGTGATTACATGAACAAACTCGAAGGTAAAACTGAGGGTGAATTGCAATTGTATCAAGTTTACAATGCAATCAACAAACATGCTGATCAAGACGCTATCTACTCAATCGACGTAGGTGACACTACTCAAACATCTACTCGTCACCTTCACATGACACCTAAGAACATGTGGCGTACATCTCCACTCTTTGCGACAATGGGTATTGCCCTTCCTGGTGGTATCGCTGCTAAGAAAGACAATCCAGATCGCCAAGTATGGAACATCATGGGTGACGGTGCATTCAACATGTGCTACCCAGACGTTATCACAAACGTTCAATACGACCTTCCAGTTATCAATGTTGTCTTCTCAAATGGTAAATATGCCTTCATCAAGGACAAATACGAAGACACAAACAAACACTTGTTTGGTTGTGACTTCTCTAATGCTGACTATGCGAAAATCGCTGAAGCGCAAGGTGCTGTAGGATTTACAGTTGACCGTATCGAAGACATCGATGCAGTTGTTGCAGAAGCTGTTAAACTCAACAAAGAAGGTAAAACTATTGTGATCGATGCTCGCATCACTCCACACCGTCCACTTCCAGTAGAAGTACTTGAATTGGATCCAAAACTTCACTCAGAAGAAGCTATCAAAGCCTTCAAAGAAAAATACGAAGCAGAAGAACTCGTACCATTCCGTCTCTTCTTGGAAGAAGAAGGGTTGCAATCACGCGCAATTAAATAATTCCTCTCGCCGAAAATCAAATATGAAACTTGTAGACTTTATTCTTTGATTTTCATAGAGCGGAACTTTAAAAGATCGGAGCAATCCGGTCTTTTTATGGAGGAGAGTAAATGAATTTAAATCAATTAGATATTATCGTTTCAAATGTTCCCCAAGTCTGTACTGACTTGGAGCATATATTGGATAAAAAGGCAGATTATGCTGATGATGGTTTTGCTCAGTTTACGATTGGCAGTCACTGTCTGATGTTGTCTCAAAATCATTTGGTTCCTTTGGAAAACTTTCAGTCAGGAATCATTGTTCATATCGAGGTTGAGGATCTAAATCAGAATTACCAACGTTTAAAAGAGATCGGTGTCGAGATTTTACACGGTCCTTGTGAAACGGATTGGGGAACAGAATCCTTGATTGTAAAAGGTCCTGCTGGTCTAGTGATTGATTTTTATCGTATGAAATAGGACGCTTAGTCATTTGACGTTAACCTTAGCTATTTTTAAAACAGAAATTGAGAATACGAACTATTGAAAAGATCGGAGCAATCCGGTCTTTTTATTATAAAGAAATTGCATATAATACTCATCTGCTTTCAAAAAGCATTCTAG
>NZ_VMMV01000003.1:0-13010 GCF_013277375.1 Streptococcus sp. 3613 | reverse complement strand
GCGCTGGGTCTGCTACTGGTGTTACCTCTACCTTAGATTTCTCTACGGTTTCTGTCGATGGAATTTCTTTAGTTGTTCCATCTGGTAATGTGACGGTTACGTCTCCATTGTCTTTTACAACTACGTTGGTGGCTGTTGGGTTAGCTTTCGAAACGGCTTCTTTAACTTTGGCTTTTTCGGCTTCTGTTAAATGCGCTGGGTCTGCTACTGGCGTTACCTCTACCTTAGATTTCTCTACGGTTTCTGTCGATGGAATTTCTTTAGTTGTTCCATCTGGTAATGTGACAGTTACGTCTCCATTGTCTTTTACAACTACGTTGGTGGCTGTTGGGTTAGCTTTCGAAACGGCTTCTTTAACTTTGGCTTTTTCAGCTTCTGTTAAATGCGCTGGGTCTGCTACTGGTGTTACTACCAGAGCTGTCTTGTCTGCTTTGTCGACTAACTGCTCTTTCGCTTTGTCTAACTTACCTTGCGCTTCTGTTACTTTTTCTTGCGCTTCTTGAACTTCAGCTGCTGTCGCATTGTCACCTTTAGCTAATACTGCTTTGGCTGCTTCCTTCGCTGCTGCAACATCTGCTTCTGCTTCTTTCTTAGCGGCTTCGTATGCTTGAATACTTTCTGGTGTCTTACCTTCTGTACTTACAGCTTCATCTAACTTCGCTTTATCCTCAGTTAGTTTATTTTTCGCTGTAGTTGTCGCTGCGGTTGTTACAGCATCTTCTGCCGCTTTCAAGGCTGCTTTGGCTGCGTTTACTTTCGCTAGCTCTGCTTGTACAGCTTCTGGTGTCGCATTGTCGTCCGCTATTACTTTTTTCGCTGCTTCCACTGCTTTATCCGCCGCTTCTTTTGCTTTAGTATATGCGTCAACTTTGCTTTGTGGCTTGTCATCTGTAGTTGGTTGACTTGCTACTTCGCTTGCTAAGTCGTTATTCGCTTGCGTTAGAGCTGTCTTGTCTGCTGGTTTCACCACATACGTTACTCTTACGTTTTCTGTACTTTGATCTGTATAAGTAACAACAACGTCAAGAGTATGGTTCCCTACTGTAGTTGGATACTGTGTTCCTTCTTTCAGTACAGCTGATGCTTTGTTAGCTACATCTACAGCAGCAAGTAACTCTGCATTTGTAGGATTTTCACCGATTACTTTTGTAATCGTCTTAGTCGTCGGAGCTGTGTGTTCTGGAATAGGATGATTTTGGTTATTTGCTTGAGATTCAACATCGCCATTTCCTCTAGTAGAGGCTGTTGTGATATTTGTATTCCTGTTCACTTTTGTATAGTCAAGTGTAACCTTACCATTTGCTAGACTGATACCATCTGGTAAGGTTGTTGAAGAGCTCCAATTATTTCCTCGTTTAACCAGTGTTACTGTGGCATTGGTATTTTGTTTGTTCTTATAAGTTAAGGTCACTTTTTCTGCATCTGTCGGTAATGTAACTTCTACATCTCCATTTTGACGTGTAGCACTAGTTGTTGCACTCGGTTGTTCAAACTTAGCCTTAATTCGTTTAGTCTCTGAAATTTTCGTTGCGCTAGAAGCTTTTACCGCAACTTCCGTCCCGTCTTTTACTAAACTTTTTGGAAGGGTAAAGCTATTGCCACTAGCTGTAATTCCTGCAACAGCACTCCATCCTTGATCAGTTTTTCTAAAATGTTGTGTTTCTGAACGATTACTAGTTTGATTATGATAAGTCAAATCAAACTCAGTAGCTTCCTGCGGTACAGTAATTACAACCGAACCATCTGGTTGGGCTATACCACTTACATCCTCTAATCTTCCTAAAACCTTAGTAGTAGCTGCTATACTAAAGTCAGAGCCGTCCTTCTGCTGCTTAACTGTAACTGTTGAACCTGCTTCTGCTGTTTCAGCTTGGATTAGGATTTTGCCCAGTCCATTTTCATCATTTATAATCGAAATTGTGCTATCTGCATTGGCGTCATCCTTATTCCAGTTGCTACCAGTTTTAGTAAAACCAACAGTTTTTTCTTGTCCAGTAGCATTTGTATACGTAAGCATAACCTTAGTAGCTTCGTCTTGACCTACCATTGATGTTACCGTTAGAGTTTCTTTATCTTGTGAGATAGTTGGAGATTGAGGCGCTTGGACCGTCACTTTTGTAACCAAGTCATCTCGTGAGATAAACTTACTTTCTGATCCGTCCTGACTTGTAACAGTTGCATTTCCATCACTATCCACTGTAACAGTCGCTCCTGGGTTAGCAGCTTGTAGAGCCTTCTTAATCTTTTCAATATCTGAAGAATTTAGTTTCTCTGGATCGGTTACAGGTACTTTCTGCTCTGGGTTGACTAACGGTTTACGGTTCTTTGCAGCTTCTTTTTGCTCTTCTGTCAGCTCCAACAAATCTTTGTGGGAAATCAAGCCACTTGTTCCATCTGGTTGTACAACATAGGCATCTCCATTTTGCCCAACGTTTACAGTAGCACCAGGATTTTTCTCCTGAACCTTCTGAGTAATCTTTTCCAATTCCTCTTTGGTTAGCTTATTTGGATTAGCTACCTTCACTTTTTCAGTTGGTTTTTGGATTTCTTTTGGAGAAGTCGAATCATCTGCAGAATCTGCTTGCCCACTTTGTTTCACAAAATCACTAACAGCAGCTTCTTCCTTTTGTCCATCCGGTCTGGTCACCTGAACCTTACCATCATCTGTTATTTCAACTTTAAATCCTGGATTAGCATCTTCAATAGCTTTTTTTAGCTTATCTTTCTCGGTTTGATTTAGACTACTTGGATTTTCAACGGTAACTTTTTCTGCTGGGCTTACAAAGTCACGGCTAGCTTCTGTAGGAAGTTCTAGTTTAAGCGATTCTGATAGTGGTGATACAAGATAGTCTAAAACAGGTTCATCTGTACCTTCCTTAACCACTGCCGTAACTAGACGAAGTTCCTCATTCCCCACCAATTCTTGTCTATACTTATCAGGAGTAAACTCAACTGTTCCATCCGCCTTAACATCACCACTAGCAAGAATAGTATAGCCAGTAGCTTTTTTAGGCTTATTATCAGAAGCACCTGTGCCTACAGCATCCACATCATTCCCACCTTTAACCAAGAAGGTTTTCAGTTTTGCTTTATCAGGAATATTTGCTGCTTCTCCTTTTGTTCCAGAGTTTGCTTTGATGACCGGTTTTCCTGTGGTCTTTCCTTTCAAACTCTCAGCTGTTGTTTCAAAAGTCGGTTTCGTAAATGGAATGTATAGATAGAGTTTTTCTGTATTTTTTAGATTATCTGCGGTTGTAACCGTAACAGTAATTTGATGGATACCTGAATTGGTTTTGTTAATAGTTCCTGTTAATGACTTCTTGCTACTTAGGGGTCCCTCATGCTCCACTTCACCCTGAACCAAGCCCGTGTTTTCTAAATTAGTTACTTCAATATTTTTGATAGACTTACCAAATGGAACTCGAACCAGCACTTGTAGTTGTTTTTCAGTATAATTGTCACGATATAGTGCTTTATACTTACTTGTCTCCAAGCTAGAAGCTGCTCCGCCCTCTCCACTTTGTCCAAACCCAATACGAATCTGACTACTATCGTAGTTGGCTACTTTAGCATCTGATGATTCAGACTCTAAGAGTGAAGTTCGCTTGCCTTCTGCAGTCAAATAAGACTGACCTGAAACACGTGACTTGACAGTATAAGAACCGTTTGTAATAACAACATTTTTGAAGGTTGCATTTCCATCATCACCAGCAATACTGGTTGCTACTTCTTTTCCGTCATGGTAGAGAACCATCTCTACACCTTTGGTTCCGTTAGTTGCAGTGATATCCTTTATCGTCCCTGCTTGCTTTTGCAAATCAGTATTTAAACTTGGTTTTTTCGGTTTCACAACAAAATTTAACTGAACCAATTCACCAGAACCGTCAGCAAAGATTCGCTCTACAAGATAAGATTTCACTCCCGGAGTATTGACGATAGTCTTTGCAACCTCTTGGTTGTTTTCAACTTTGACACCATCCTTAAAAAGATTATAAGAAGTTGGATGTGATTCAGCATTATCCCCTACCTTATCCCTATTTTTAAAGTAAGATTCAAGGTCAATGCCTCCATCGCTTTTAGCAATTAAAGATGAAGAGGTACCTGGAGTTGTTGATACATTATTATTTCTCGGCTGCCAAATTTGCCCTTGTACAATCTGATAGTAGCCATTCCCTTCCAACTGAGCCGGATACTTCTCAGCCTGGTCTCCTTCACCGGCAGCTCTACCGTACCACTGATTGACTAGCAAGCGATTAACTGATTTCCCTGACAGCCTAAACCCTTTAACACCCAAGGCGTAATAGAGATTACGGAAAGTCGTATCTGGGGAAGTCGTCTCAAAGGTCAAATGGTAGCTATCATCACGTCCTCCGTCCAAAGAGAAGGTGTAGACTTTCTCGGTTTCATTTTTGATACCAGAGTATTTAGAAGCTGCCTTTTTCTCAACTTCAGTTGGGAAGTTTTTATCAGCATGGTAGTAGAAACCTTTCTGCACCCACCAGTTAACTTCTTCCTTGGCTAAGCCATCCAGACTATCCGTCCGATAACCATAACCTCCACTTTTTGCTGCCGCTCCTGTTGATGCAACAGTCCCCTGCTTTTCATCACTAATTCCATCAGCTGATTGTAAGGCCTTTAGAATTTGATCCTCTCCGTTACCTGCATCTCCACTAGTAGCAGTGGTGCCACCAGTCCTATGATCATAACGAGAAATAGTTACTGAGTTTGCTTTTACAGTGTGGTTTTTAGGTAGGGTAAACCAAAAAGTATTTGATAAGTAGTGGTGTGGACCCCGTCCTACTTTTCCCTTATTGATATCAATCTCCCATTTAAAACCAGTTTCTGTTTTCTTGACTATCCCGTAGATAAAATCTTTCGCTTCCGGAATACGAAACTCTTTTCCGTCCCAATATGCTCTTGAACGTTGCGAACCATAGACATAGGTTCCACGGGCATAAGGTGAACCTGCATGTCCATCTTCTAAAAAGTAGTTGATCCCATCTACATAAGCATTACTTGGCACAGCTATGTAGCCTGAAGGAACTTCTTGTCTGCTTCCTCTTGAACGAGGTTGAATCGCTGTTGTCACCGGAGTGTTTAACGGTTGTTCATCCTGTTCTGTATCATCCTCATCATCGTCAAGTGGAATAGGGTCATAGTCAGACTGGCTGTCTTTGAGCACCCGAGGCTGAAGGACTCCAGTGCTGCTTGTTTTGGCTGCTATCGTGTCAGCAGATCCTGCCCTTTTCTCTCTCACCTGAGAACTTTCTTGAACAGACTCTGGCTGGCTAGAGTCTACTCCAGTAGTTTTAGGGGCAGCTACTGTCTGTCCTTGATTAGATCCTTCCGCTGACCTCCCTTGCCCTTTTATCTCCTTTGTGATCTTGCCTTCAGCAAGTTGCTCAAGTACAACCTCCTTCGACTCTCCCTCATCCGACTCCTGCAGAGCCCCATCAGGGTTACCATCAAATCCAGCGACCACGTCATTAGTTGTAGCTGGAGTGACTGTCTCACTCGCTGCTACTGCACCGTTGGCAAAAAACATCAATGCGGCAACCGCAACACTGGCGGCACCAAAGTGGTACTTACGAATGGAGTAACGGAAGACCTTTTCTCTGTTAGACTTTCTAAAATCCATAACTCTTTCTCCTTAAAGATATGATTGAAGAGAACATGTCATTTTCCTCTTCAATTGACAATAATATTAAATAGCAACTTACGACTATTTACCCCACTATACCTCCTATGAAGAGTATACAGTCTAGTAGCAATTATACCACCCCCCCCCCCGAATTTTGCAAGGAAAAACATTTAATTTTTTCTGTTTTTAGAGTATTTTATGGCAAATTGTTATCTTTCTAATTATATGTATTGGATTTTTTGATTAAACTGCAAAAAACGAGGACTATTGTATTTTTTTATTTATAAAATTTCGGGTATAAGTTTTACAAAAAAATCCAGTCTCAACAATGTCTCAGAATCACATTTGTACTAGTGTAGTTTCAGTTTACCATAACTATACTAGTACAATTTTTCATTGTCTTCACCTTCTAACTAGATATGGTGGAAAGGATTGGTCGATGCTTGACTAGGTACAATCTCTAGTTCCCAGCCTTTTTCCTCTTTCCATTGATTAAGAAGCTCTGCTATTTTTTCCACAAAAAGCACTTCGATATAATGACCTGGATCCAATGCCAACAAACCATCAGACAGCATATCCTGGGCAGTGTGGTAGTAAATGTCACCAGTGATATAGACTTCTGCCCCTTTTTCTAAAGCATCCTTATAGAAAGACTGCCCGCTACCACCACAGATGGCCACTCTTGAAATAGGCTTCTGTAAATCAGTCTCTTGATAATGCACCAATCGAAGGCTATCTAAACCAAAGACTTGCTTGACATTCTGGGCCAATTCCCCAAATGTCTGAGGCTGAATATTTCCAATACGTCCAATCCCACGTTCAGGGCCTGTTTCCTGCAGATAAGTCGTTTCCTCGATACATAACATCTGACAGAACCAGTCATTGAGACCATTTTCAACGATGTCAATATTGGTATGGCTGACATAAACTGCAATGTCATGCTTGATGAGATCAATGTAAATCTGATTTTGTGGACGGCTAGCTACCAAATCCTTGATGGGACGGAAAATCGGCGCGTGCTTGACGATAATCAAATCCACACCCTTTTCAATGGCTTCAGCCACCGTTTCTTCACGAATATCGAGAGCCACCATGACACTTTGGATGTCCTTGTCCAAAGTGCCAATTTGCAGACCACGACTGTCTCCCTCTATAGAAAATTCCTGAGGGCAAAAGGCTTCATACACGTTAATTACTTCACTTGCTAGCATGGAGAACCTCCTTGATGGCTTGAATTTTATCTACTAGAACTTGACGTTCCTCCAGATTTTTTTCTGGAATTTGTCCGAGGGCAAACTCTAGCTTAACAGCTTCTTTTTGCCATTTTTGGACAAAGACTGGACTGACCTCTTTGCACAAGAAGGGGCCAAATCGAACATCACTTGCTGATAGCTTCATTTGTCCTGCTTCCACCACCAAAATCTCGTAAAACTTGCCAGCTTCTTCTAGAATGCTTTCTGCCACAATCTGAAAACCATTGTCTTGCAACCAGATGCGCAAGTCGTCTTCACGATTATTGGGCTGGAGGATCAAACGCTCTACATTAGCTAGCTTGTCCAAGCCTTCTTCTAAAATTCTAGCAATCAAACGACCACCCATACCTGCAATAGTGATGACAGACACTTGGTCTGCCTCTTCAAAAGCTGCCAAGCCATTGGCTAAACGGACTTGGATTTTTTCCTTTAGGCCGTGAGTCTCAACATTTTTAACCGCAGACTGGTAGGGACCTTCTACCACCTCACCTGCAATGACACTTTCGATTTTTCCTCTTTCGACTAACTCGATAGGCAAATAAGCATGGTCACTCCCCACATCTAGTAAAATGGCTCCCTGTGGCACAAAGGAAGCAACCAATTCTAATCTCTTTGAAATCATCTTCTCTCACTTTCCAAACTCTATTACCTCTTATTATACCACATTTCAATCCTCAACTTCCCAGTAATATAAGTACCTCTGGCGAAAGAAGTTTCAATGTCCTAAGGTAATAGATGGATTCACTTGAAATATTTTTCGGAAATTTACAGAATTGTCAAAAAATAGGTAATTTATTCAAAAATTCTTGACTTTATAAAAAATATACACTAAAATATATTTAGAAGATTAGAGGAGATAAAAGTTTCACTAAATTTTATATTTGAAGGTAGTATTTAGATAGGAAATTTAGTCAGACGAACCACGAATTTGCTCTATGCTTTCTAGAATTTATTATAAGGAGATTAATATGCATATTTTTCTTAAAAATCGAGCTTTTCGTCAGCTAACAGTGAATGAGTGGATTTCAAGTTTTGGAGACACTATTTTTACTTAGCTTTTATCAATTATGTCTCTTCTTATACGTTTGCTCCCTTAGCTATATTTTTGATCAGTCTGTCAGAAACTATTCCACAGGTTTTGCAACCTTTTTACTGGAGTTATAGCTGATTTTCAAAAAAATCGAATTAGCAAGTATATTTCTATCCTCTTTATCAAAGTCCTCCTTTATTCTGGAGTGACTTTGCTCCTGACAAGTACCGACTTCTCTCTCTTTTCTGTTTTCTTTATTTGCAGTATGAACTTGATTTCAGATACGATTGGTTTTCTTGCAGGATACATGCTGACACCGATTTACATACGGCTAATAAACGATGATATGACGGAGGCTATGGGTTTTAGGCAGTCCACGAGTTCCATTGTACGTTTGATAGGTAATCTCAGCGGAGGAGTATTTTTAGGACTGTTTAGCATTTCTACTCTAGCTTTTGTAAATGTTTTAACCTTTTTATTTGCCTTTCTAGGAAGTCTACTTATTCGAAACCGCTTGAAAAAAGAGGAAGAAAAAATCGAAGTTCCTCCTTATGTAGGAATGAGTAGCTTTTTCCAGCATTTGAAAGAGTCAATGAAATTATTGATGACTATGGAAGATGTCATGGTCTTGCTTTGGATTTTGTCCATTAGTCAAGCTGTTTTGATGATGGTAGAGCCTGTCAGTGCGATTCTACTGATTCACTATCCTTTTATGGGTTTGTCAACAGGGCAAAGTCTGGCAATTTTGATAATGATAAGCCTTCTTCATGTTATTTTAGGTGGACTTCTGAGTGGATTTCTATCTAAAAAAATTTCTATTCGCCTGAATATTTATTGGAGTCTATTGATGGAGTCTCTCATTGTTATAGGTTTTCTACGTGGAAGTTTTTTACTTATTTTACTAGGAAGTGCAGGTGATGCTTTCTCGGCAGGAGTATTGAGTCCTCGCTTGCAAGCCATGATTTTTGGAATCATTCCTGAGGAGTTAATGGGATCAGTTCAATCCTCCATCAATGTTATCAACTTGCTTATCCCAGCTGTCCTATCCCTTGCTCTCGTATTTCTTGCAACAAGTGTTGGTCTTGAAGTTGTTGCCTTTGCTCTTATAATTTTACTACTTATAGCAGCCTATCTAGTTCACCAGATGAAAAACTTACCAAACCAAGAAGAAATTTAGCTAGAATGTTATGGATAAGTCAGTTTTCACTTGATAGTTTCTGTGGAATCGTAAGCTCCTTGTAATTGATTGTCGATATTACATACAACTATCTGGCAACTGCAAATGTTTCCAATCCCTATCAAGATGCAATTTATATAAGATAAGTCTATTCTTTTCCTATAAAATCTGATAAGATAGAGGAAAGAATAATTAGAATAGAGGTTACTTCAATGGCGGTTCCCGATAGACTCCCTGCTCGTATGAGAATGGATGGACGAACTATTTTCCAACAGATAAAAAACTATTTTGATACTGAAAATAAAGAATATTTTAAGCACCCCAATACCTATGATGGTATTTCCATGCATCTGGAACCCAACATCCTGACCAGTATGGAGCACTTCGATTTGACTGGCTTTCATTGCGAATGTAAGGATTTCCAAAATCAGGGAGTCTGTAAACACTGGGTTGCCATGGATCTCTACTTTCGTAGCCTCCCCCAAGCTATTCAAGAACGCATTGGTAAAGCGAGTCATAAACCAAGTTTTGCCAGCCAACTGATTCCTACCTTGCCATCTGATGAACTCCAAGATGAACTGGTAGAAGAAAAAGCGGTGGCGCCTTCACTTTCCCTTCATGGACAAGTCGAAATCCGAAATCATAGCCTAGCATGGACCTTAAAACTACAGGTAGAACAGGCTTCTCGTGCCTATGTTATCAAGGATATAGCTCACTTCATTTTTCTCATTTTCCAAGAGGAAGATTACTTTGTTTCACAGAAAATCGGGACAATCAGATTATCCTTGGATCAGTTTAATCAAGCATCCCAAAACCTACTCCTCTATATCAAAAAATATTTCATCGATAGAAATGAACATTCTTATTTCAACTTCAGTTATGGCATTAGCCCTAGAGATTGCGGACGCTATTTAGAGACTCCTGTTAGCTATTTAAACGACCTCGTCCCACTTTTTCAAGCTTTGGATGTCTTCCAATATGTAACCTCAAAAGCCGAATACCCTCTTATATTCTTAGATGATAGTCCCTTTATCCCGGAAGAGGAAATTTTTAAAGTTGTCAAGTCTAATAACCATTATGAAATCATCAATACAGCTTATTTTGGTTTCATTATTCAAGAAAAACTTTGGATTCGACACAATCACTTCCACATCATCAAAGAAGAACACCATTACTTTTTGGATAAATTAGCTACTTGGATCTATCATTATCAAGAAAGTTCTCCTCTTATCTTTTCACAGGAAAATAAGGCTGAACTTATGCAAATCTGTAATATCATCTCAAACTATGTTCCTATCAGTCTTCCAGATGAATTACAAATCCATGACTTTATCCCCACCTTTGCCTTCTCCAAAACTAGAAATGAAATTGCCCTTAATATGGTGTGGTCCTTTGGAGAAAAACAAGTCCATTCTAAACAAGATCTCCTAACCCTCCCCTATACTTACCAAGCTAGCAAAGCTAGAAAAATCTATCATCAACTGCTTTCTGCTGGTTTCAAAGAGGAATTTCATAGTCTTTCCAAAATCAAAATCGTTGATTTCTTCCTAAAAGAACTCCCCCGTTTTCGTACTCTGGGTCAAGTTCAACTAGATGAATCGCTTGAAAAACTCTTAGTAGAAGATCCTGCTGTCATTGACATTTTTGACGACGAAGGCTTCCTTTCAGTTCAGTTTGATTTTTCTATGATTTCAGAAGATGAGGTTGAAAAAGCTATCCAAGCTTTATGGAATCAAGAAAGCCACTACCAAACCAAGCAAGGAAAGGTTCTAGTCTTTGACGATGAAAGTCTCAAGGTTGCCCAAAGTCTCCAAGATCTTCGCGCTAAATTTTCAGACGGAAAAATCAAGATGCACAAATCTCGTGCCTTTAGTCTTTCTGAAACCTTCAAAGACAATGAACATGTCAATTTTTCTCGTGATTTCAAAAAGATGGCTTATGACCTGACCCACCCTGAAGAATTTGATATCAAGCCTTATGAAGTCAAGGCCAAACTCCGCTCCTATCAAAAAGAAGGAGTCAAGTGGCTGAGTATGCTGGATCATTATCATTTTGGGGGAATCCTGGCAGACGACATGGGTCTAGGGAAAACCTTGCAAACCATCACTCTTCTGGAAGCCAACCTTAAACCAGACCAGAAAGCTCTTATCCTAGCTCCAGCCAGCCTTCTTTATAATTGGAAGGAAGAATTCCGAAAATTTGTACCTCACAAACAGGTTGAAGTAGCCTATAGTAGCAAAACTGAGCGTATCAAACAAATTGAAAAATCTGCTACTATCACTATTACAAGCTATCCATCTTTTCGATCTGACCTTGAACATTATCAAAAGCAGTCTTACGACTACCTCATCCTAGATGAAGCACAGATGATAAAAAATAGTCAGACCAAAACAGCACAAGCTTTAAGAGAATTTGATGTCAAAACCTGCTATGCCCTATCTGGAACTCCTATTGAAAACCGTCTCGAAGAGATTTGGTCCATTTTCCAGATAGTATTACCAGGTCTCCTACCAAGTAAAAAGGAATTTTCAAAATTGTCACCTCAACTCGTTGCTAAACTGATTCAACCTTTTGTCCTGCGTAGGAAAAAAGACGAAGTTCTGACAGAATTACCTGAACTGAGCGAGCACCTCTACAGCAATGAACTCAGAAGTTCACAAAAAACGCTCTATCTAGCTCAACTTCGACGCATGCAAGAAATGGTTGCAGGAGCCAGCGCCTATGAGATTAAACGTCATAAAATTGAAATCTTAGCAGGACTAACCCGACTTAGACAAATATGTAATACCCCTGCTCTCTTTTTAGAAGACTACAAAGGGGATAGTGGAAAAATGGACAGCTTATTCGAGCTCCTAGACACCATTCGTGAAAAAGGGTCACGACCACTTATCTTTTCACAATTCACCTCTATGCTTGATCTCATTGAGCAAGAACTAGAGAAAAAAGAAATGTCTCACTTTAAAATAACAGGACAAACACCTTCAGATAAACGTCAAGAAATGGTCAATCTCTTCAATCAAGGGGAAAAAGACTGCTTCCTCATTTCCCTAAAAGCAGGTGGAACAGGACTAAATCTAACAGGAGCTGATACCGTCATCCTCTGTGACCTCTGGTGGAATCCAGCAGTCGAGATGCAAGCCATCGGTCGAAGCCACCGCCTTGGCCAGACCAAACAAGTCGATGTCTATCGCCTTATCACACTTGGTACCATAGAGGAAAAAATCCAAGAACTCCAAGAAAGTAAAAAAGAACTCTTCAACACCGTTCTTGAAGGACAAGAAAGCAGAAGCAATTTGAGCGTTGATGATATTAAAGAAATCTTGGGTGTTGAATAAACGAAAAAGAACTAGAGTAACCACACTTAGTGGATTTATCTAGTTCTTTTGTAAGCGCGTCATAACAAGGTATCTATCATTCATGGAGCTCCTCCTGTATACTATTCGTAAAGTAAAACTATTGGAGGATATTTGAATGCCACAACCTATTGTTCCTGTAGAGATTCCACAATCTCGTCCTTTTGACTCTAAAAAGAGAAATGATATTCTGCTTAAAATTCGTATTGGCAAGCTTGAAGTAAGTTTTTTTCAATCTCTCAATCTCGAAATGATAGAAGAGCTTTTGGATAAGGTGTTGCTCTATGACAATTCATCTATCTAGCCTAGGGCAGGTCTATCTCGTGTGTGGGAAGACTGATATGAGGCAAGGCATTGATTCACTGGCTTATCTGGTTAAAACCCACTTTGAATTGGATCCTTTCTCAGGTCAAGTTTTTCTCTTTTGTGGTGGACGTAAAGACCGCTTTAAAGCCCTTTACTGGGATGGTCAAGGATTTTGGCTACTATATAAACGCTTTGAGAACGGTAAGTTGACTTGGCCAAGTACAGAAAAGGATGTCAAAGCTCTCACACC
>NZ_VMMV01000029.1:0-10825 GCF_013277375.1 Streptococcus sp. 3613 | reverse complement strand
ACGAAGTCAGCTCAAAATATGGTTTTGAGGTTGTAGATGAAACTGACGAAGTCAGCTCAAAACATGGTTTTGAGGTTGTAGATGAAACTGACGAAGTCAGTAACCATACCTACGGCAAGGCGATGTTAATGCGGATTGAAGAGATTTTTGAAGAGTATAAATCTTCCTAGGATAAAGCAAAACGCCTAATATCAAGGGTTTTAAACACTTGATATTAGGCGTTTTCTGATGTTAAAGACTTTCTACCAGGTTTTTTGAAGCATAATTGTTAGTTGTAGTCATTTATTATTCTTCAAAGAAAAATGGTGGGGCGAATTTTTTCAGTTCTTCAAAGCACTTTTGAGCAGCATCTGCATCTTCACAGATGATAAGACAGACATCATCACCACAAAGGGTAGCGATAGCGTCAGGGAAGCTCAAAGCATCAATGATAGAACCAAAGGATTGAGCCAGTCCAGGAAGGGTTTTTAGTAGGACTTGGTGTTGAACTGGGCGCATCAAGACAAGGGCGTCTTCCATGTAGAGTTCGAGACGTTTTTCCCATTTTGAGATGGAACCATTGTTAAGAACATAATAAGCGCTATCTTCTTCGCGGACTTTTGATAGGTTCATATTTTTGATGTCGCGTGAGAGGGTTGCCTGGGTCACTTGAATGTCGTTCTCAGCAAGAAGGGACTGCAATTCAGCCTGTGTATGAATCTTGTTTTTTGCAACAAGAGCGCGTATGAGTTGGTGGCGGTGCTCTGATTTATTCATAATAATGTAACTCCTTTTAGCAAGGTATGGTAAGCGTGGACTGAGCGAGGTCGACAGTCAAGTAGTAGTCGGTATTGTCACGGATGGTGATTTCAAAGTCAGTCGTATAGAGGACTAAACGAAGAGTATCTCCTTCTTTTAGATTGTAAATAGTTGGTTGCAGTTCAAATTGCACATCCATCCATTCATCTGCAGTAATATCCTCTACTAACAGTAAATCATTTCTATTTTGTAAATTAAGGTAACCTTTTGTCACGACTCGTTGTGCATCTGGTCTAAATGGCAGTTCACAGAGATTTTCCAGCATATGATAGCGACCGTTGTCAATGGTTCTAGCACTTAAAACAGCTGGATAAGGCTGTAAGTATTTCTTTTGACCAAGTTCCAGTAATTGAGCAGATAAAAGCCCCTTGTTTGTGCTGGATTTGATATGAAGATTGAGCTGAGCGCGACCGTTCAGGTGGAGATTTTTGGTCACAGGCAGGTCAATAGTAACCTGATTGGTTTTCCCTTGATAGAGCTCTGTATTGAAGGTTTGGTAGGTCTTACCATAGCGCTCAAAATCCTTATCTGAGTACTGGTTTTGAATAACTTGCTCTTCTTGACCAAGTGAGAAGGTTTCAAAGTTCTCTTGCTCTCCAAAGGTATCAAGTGATAACCAAGTCTGAGGAGCGGTATTGTCCTGCCAGATAATGGTCGGAAGCTGAAAATCTGTTTCCTGTCCTAGTAATTTCTTGGTCAATAAGGCATTTATGGACTCACGGAAGTCAATGGACTGCCAGTTGTTCATATACACATGGGCGCCATTATGGAAAAAGAAATGCTTATTTATATTAGTGGGAAGAGCATGGAACATCTGGTAAACATGAAGTGGTTTGACATTCCAATCCTGAGAACCATGGGTAAAGACAACCTCTGCCTTTACTTTATGGGCATTGAGCAGATAGTTGCGGTCATGCCAAAACTGGTTATAGTCGCCAGTCTTGCGATCCAGTTGCTCTTTCACTTTTTCTAAGTCAGCTTGGTGAGCTTCATTGCCACGGATATAGTCGCCAGCCAAGAGATTACGAGAGTAGGTTAGTTCAGCAAGGGAGTCAAAGTCCTCACCTGGATAGCCACCTGGGCTAGTCACCAGACCGTTTTCTCGGTAGTAGTTGTACCATGAAGAAATTCCAGCCTCAGCAATGATTACTTCTAAACCATCAACACCTGTAGTGGCAAGGCCGTTTGACATGGTACCTAGATAGGAAAGTCCAGTTGTAGCTACTTTTCCGTTTGACCAGTCAGCTTTGACTTGACGCTGGCGCGTATAATCGGTAAAGGCACGGCAACGGCCATTAAGCCAATCAATGACATTTTTATAAGCCTCGATTTGCTGGTAGTCGCCATTAGTCATGAAACCAGTAGAGTCTCTGGTACCAACACCTGAAACATAGAGATTGGCAAAACCTCGTGGAAGGAAGTAGTCGTTGAGTGTATAGCTAGAGTTGATGTGACTTAGCTTTTCCTCAGCTTCCGACACAAGCTCAGCTTGGCCTTGGGGTTGGACGAGATTGAGTTGAGGTTCCTCTAGTTCAATCTTATGAGCAGGTTTAACCTCAAGCTCGCCCTCCATCTTATAGAGAGCCTTATCGCTTGCCTTGTCATTTGTTCCCTGATGATAAGGACTGGCTGTCATGATGGCAGGGATTTGGCTCTCATAACGTGGACGAATAATGCTAACCTTGACTAAGTCTGGTAGACCTTTTTGGTCAGTATCGACACGAGACTCAACGTAAACGACTTCACGAATGACATCATGGCTAGAAAAAGTAGCCAAACTCTTGCCGTTAAAGTAGTGGTAGTCATTATCCTCCGGAATAAGACCATCACTAACAAGTTGGTCGATAAGAGTATTTCCCTTTTTGGTGCGAGTATTGAGTAACTGATAAAGATTTTCAATCAAGTCACCATATATAATGGGAAATCCAGTTTCTTTACGAAAAACGTCACTATCTTCGAAGTCAACCAAATAAGAAAAGCCTAAAAGTTGAAAAGCAACAGTATAAAAAATAGCTGCTGTCAAGTCTTTGTCAGATTTAAAAAAAGTTAATATGTTAGTTTCTTTATCTACAGCCAAGCAGAAGAGTGGATAGTCGGTGTTCTCATAAGTGAAAAAGAAGCGACGTAAAAAAGTTTCCAGTAATTCCTTGGGATTGGCTGTGTTTTGTAAATCAAAGCCACATTTTTTTAGTTCAGATAAGATATTTTCTTTTGGAAAAGTGATATAACTATATTGATTAAAACGCATAGAACCTCCATATAGAATGATAGTTAAGGTTATTATATCAAAAAAAAAGCAGAAAGGGAATTGTTAACTGCAAAAGGAAATAATCCAATAAAAATGAATAAAGTGCTAAATTCAATATAGAGAACAGTGTAATAATAGATATAATGGGTATAATATAAAAATTCTAGGAGATTTATATTGTATGTCTTCTATTTTTATATATAATATAGTATAAATATAAAAACGATGGCAAAAATACAAATGAATAGAAAGTAAATTAGTAAGCTGATGAAATTTTTCTCAAGAGAAGCCTTTTATAGGTGAAAATGGTATAATATAGTGAGAAGGATAGAGGAGAAGTGTAAATTGATCGCACAACTAGATACAAAAACAGTCTATAGTTTTATGGAAAGCGTCATTTCGATTGAAAAGTATGTGAGAGCAGCTAAAGAATTCGGCTACACTCATCTGGCTATAATGGATATTGACAATCTTTATGGTGCTTTTGACTTTCTAGAGGTTACAAAAAAATATGGCATTCATCCTTTATTAGGGCTTGAAATGACTGTGTTTGTGGATGCTCAGGAAGTGAATCTGCGCTTTTTAGCTTTATCTAGTGTGGGCTATCAGCAGTTGATGAAGCTTTCGACAGCCAAGATGCAGGGGGAGAAAAATTGGTCGGTTTTATCTCAGTACTTAAATGATATTGCGGTAATTGTGCCTTATTTTGATGGATTTGAGTCTCTAAATCTAGGCTGTGATTACTATATAGGGGTTTATCCGGAAACACCAGCAAGCGAATTTTATCATCCAATCTTGCCCCTCTATCGGGTCAATGCTTTTGAAAGCAGGGATAGAGAAGTTCTTCAAGTTTTAACAGCGATTAAAGAAAACCTACCGCTTAGAGAAGTTCCCTTGCGCTCACGACAAGATGTCCTTATATCAGAAAGTTCTTTAGAGAAATTATTCCTAGAACGATTTCCGCAAGCCTTAGACAATTTAGAAAAGCTGATTTCAGGCATTTCTTACGACTTGGATACGAGTCTGAAACTGCCTCGTTTTAACCCAGCTAGACCAGCAGTAGAAGAGTTGAGAGAACGCGCTGAGCTTGGGCTTGCTCAGAAGGGATTGACTAGTAAAGAATATCAAGACCGTCTAGACCAAGAATTGGCTGTTATTCATGATATGGGATTTGATGATTATTTCTTGGTTGTTTGGGATTTGTTGCGTTTTGGACGACTGAATGGCTACTATATGGGAATGGGAAGGGGTTCTGCAGTTGGTAGCTTGGTTTCTTATGCCTTAGATATTACAGGGATTGACCCAGTAGAGAAAAATCTGATTTTTGAACGCTTTCTCAATCGTGAACGCTATACCATGCCTGATATTGATATTGATATCCCAGATATTTATCGTCCAGATTTTATCAGATATGTTGGTAATAAATATGGCAGTAAACATGCGGCACAAATCGTTACTTTTTCTACCTTTGGTGCCAAGCAAGCTCTGCGTGATGTCTTGAAACGCTTTGGTGTTCCAGAGTATGAATTATCCGCAATTACCAAGAAAATCAGTTTCCGTGATAATCTCAAGTCAGCCTATGAGGGCAATCTCCAGTTTCGTCAGCAAATTAATAGTAAGTTAGAATACCAAAAAGCCTTTGAGATTGCTTGCAAGATAGAGGGCTATCCAAGACAAACCTCTGTCCATGCAGCTGGTGTTGTGATTAGCGACCAAGATTTGACCAATTACATTCCTCTAAAGCATGGTGATGAAATTCCACTGACTCAGTATGATGCTCATGGAGTTGAGGCTAGCGGTCTTTTGAAGATGGACTTTCTGGGACTGCGAAATTTGACCTTTGTTCAGAAAATGCAAGAGTTGCTTGCTGAAACAGAAGGGATTAAGATAGCTATCAACGAGATTGATTTGGAAGATAAAGAAACGTTAGCTTTATTTGCTTCTGGCAATACAAAAGGTATCTTTCAATTTGAACAACCTGGTGCCATTCGTCTGCTTAAGCGTGTGCAACCAGTCTGTTTTGAAGATGTCGTAGCGACTACTTCTCTAAATAGACCAGGTGCTAGTGATTATATCAATAATTTTGTGGCAAGAAAACATGGGCAGGAAGAAGTGACTGTTCTGGATCCAGTACTGGAGGATATTTTGGCTCCAACCTATGGTATCATGCTCTATCAGGAGCAGGTTATGCAGGTAGCTCAGCGGTTTGCTGGATTTAGTCTTGGGAAGGCCGATATTTTGCGTCGAGCTATGGGGAAAAAGGATGCTTCTGCCATGCATGAGATGAGGGCTTCCTTTATTCAAGGTTCATTAGATGTTGGTCATACTGCGGAAAAGGCAGAGCAGGTCTTTGATGTCATGGAGAAGTTTGCAGGTTATGGTTTTAACAGGTCACATGCCTATGCCTACTCAGCCTTGGCCTTCCAGTTGGCTTATTTCAAAACGCATTATCCAGCCATTTTTTATCAGGTTATGTTGAATTTTGCCAACAGTGATTACTTAATAGATGCCTTAGAAGCAGGATTTGAAGTAGCCCCTCTGTCCATCAACACCATTCCCTATCACGATAAAATTGCCAATAAGTCTATCTATCTAGGTTTGAAATCGATTAAGGGAGTCAGCAAAGATTTGGCGCTTTGGATTATTGAAAATAGGCCTTATTCTAACATTGAAGATTTTATAGCTAAATTACCTGAGAATTATCTGAAACTTCCTCTGCTAGAACCTTTGGTAAAAGTTGGTCTTTTCGATTCATTTGAAAGAAATCGTCAAAAAGTATTCAATAATTTAGTTAATCTATTTGAATTTGTAAAAGAGTTGGGAAGTTTGTTTGGAGATACTATTTATAGTTGGCAGGAATCGGAAGATTGGACGGAACAAGAAAAATTCTATATGGAACAAGAACTTTTAGGAGTAGGAGTTAGCAAACATCCACTACAAGCTATTGCAAGTAAGGCTATTTACCCGATTATCCCAATTGGGAATTTGTCAGAAAATAGCTATGCTATTATTTTGGTTGAAGTTCAGAAAATAAAAGTAATTCGTACCAAAAAGGGCGAAAACATGGCTTTCTTACAGGTAGATGATAGTAAGAAAAAATTGGATGTTACCCTCTTTTCAGACTTATATCGTCAGGTTGGACAGGAAATAAAAGAGGGATCCTTCTACTATATAAAAGGAAAAATACAATCACGTGATGGCCGTCTGCAAATGATTGCACAAGAAATAAGAGAAGCAGTTGCTGAACGCTTTTGGATACAGGTAAAAAATCATGAATCGGATCAAGAAATTTCACGTATTTTAGACCAGTATAAAGGTCCAATCCCAGTCATCATCAGGTATGAAGAGGAACAGAAAACCATCGTTTCTCCCCATTATTTTGTAGCTAAATCCAATGAATTAGAAGCGAAATTGAATGAAATCGTTATGAAAACGATTTATCGCTAAAAATACGGAAAATAGAAGAATTTTAAAATCAAATGTGGTATAATCAAGAAGACTGTTAAAAGAAAAAGGAGCATAAACCAATATGAAACGTATTGCTGTTTTGACTAGTGGTGGAGACGCCCCTGGTATGAACGCTGCTATCCGTGCAGTTGTTCGTCAAGCAATTTCAGAAGGAATGGAAGTGTTTGGTATCTATGACGGATATGCTGGTATGGTTGCCGGTGAAATTCATCCCCTAGATGCAGCTTCAGTAGGAGACATCATTTCTCGTGGTGGTACTTTCCTTCACTCAGCTCGTTACCCAGAGTTCGCTCAACTTGAAGGGCAACTAAAAGGGATTGAGCAATTGAAAAAACACGGCATTGAAGGTGTAGTTGTTATCGGTGGAGACGGTTCTTACCACGGCGCTATGCGTTTGACTGAGCATGGTTTCCCTGCTATCGGTCTTCCAGGTACAATCGATAACGATATCGTTGGTACTGACTTTACAATCGGTTTTGACACAGCGGTTACAACTGCTATGGATGCTATTGATAAGATTCGTGATACATCATCAAGTCACCGTCGTACTTTTGTTATTGAAGTTATGGGACGTAACGCTGGTGATATCGCTCTTTGGGCTGGTATTGCAACTGGTGCAGATGAAATCATCATTCCTGAGGAAGGATTCAAGATTGAAGACATCGTAGAAAGCATTAAATGTGGTTATGAGTGTGGTAAAAAACACAATATCATCGTCTTAGCTGAAGGTGTGATGTCAGCAGCTGAATTTGGTCAAAAACTTAAAGAAGCTGGAGATACAAGCGACCTTCGTGTGACAGAACTTGGACATATTCAACGTGGTGGTTCTCCAACTGCGCGTGACCGTGTATTGGCGTCACGTATGGGTGCCCATGCTGTTAAACTTCTTAAAGAAGGTATTGGTGGTGTTGCGGTTGGTATCCGTAACGAGAAAATGGTTGAAAACCCAATTCTTGGAACGGCAGAAGAAGGAGCATTGTTTAGCCTTACTGCAGAAGGTAAGATTGTAGTTAACAACCCACACAAAGCCGATATTGAGCTATCTAGCTTGAATAAGAGCTTGTCATAATTTACAATTTAGTTAATAAGACCAAAAAGGTCATATCTATAAAGGAGTCACAAAAATCATGAACAAACGTGTAAAAATCGTTGCAACTTTGGGTCCTGCGGTAGAAATCCGTGGTGGTAAAAAATTCGGTGAGGACGGATACTGGGGTGAAAAACTTGATGTTGAAGCTTCAGCTAAAAACATTGCTCAATTGATTGAAGCTGGTGCTAACACATTCCGTTTCAACTTCTCACACGGTGACCACCAAGAACAAGGTGAGCGTATGGCAACTGTTAAACTTGCTGAAAAACTTGCAGGTAAAAAAGTTGGTTTCCTTCTTGATACAAAAGGACCAGAAATCCGTACAGAATTGTTCGAAGGTGAAGCTAAAGAGTATTCATACAAAACTGGTGAGAAAATCCGTGTTGCAACTAAACAAGGAATCAAATCAACTCGTGAAGTGATTGCATTGAACGTTGCTGGTGCTCTGGATATCTATGATGATGTTGAAGTTGGTCGTCAAGTGTTGGTTGACGACGGTAAACTTGGTCTTCGTGTGGTTGCTAAAGATGACGCAACTCGTGAATTTGAAGTGGAAGTTGAAAACGATGGTATCATCGCTAAACAAAAAGGTGTGAATATTCCTAACACTAAAATTCCTTTCCCAGCCCTTGCTGAACGTGATAACGACGATATCCGCTTTGGTCTTGAACAAGGTATCAACTTTATTGCGATTTCATTCGTACGTACTGCAAAAGACGTGAACGAAGTTCGTGCAATCTGTGAAGAAACTGGAAACGGGCATGTTCAATTGTTCGCTAAAATCGAAAATCAACAAGGTATCGATAACTTGGATGAAATCATCGAAGCAGCTGATGGTATCATGATCGCTCGTGGTGATATGGGTATCGAAGTACCATTCGAAATGGTTCCAGTTTACCAAAAAATGATTATCAAGAAAGTCAATGCTGCAGGTAAAGTTGTTATCACTGCAACAAACATGCTTGAAACAATGACTGAAAAACCACGTGCAACTCGTTCAGAAGTATCAGACGTATTCAACGCTGTTATCGACGGAACTGACGCTACAATGCTGTCAGGCGAGTCTGCAAACGGTAAATACCCACTCGAGTCAGTAACTACAATGGCTACAATAGACAAGAACGCTCAAACTCTTCTTAATGAATACGGACGTTTGGATTCAGATTCATTTGAACGTAACTCTAAGACAGAAGTAATGGCTTCAGCTGTTAAAGATGCTACTAACTCAATGGATATCAAATTGGTTGTAACTCTTACTAAGACAGGTCATACTGCACGTTTGATTTCTAAATACCGTCCAAATGCTGACATCTTAGCATTGACATTTGATGAATTGACAGAACGTGGATTGATGTTGAACTGGGGTGTTATCCCAATGTTGACAGATGCTCCATCTTCAACTGACGATATGTTCGAAATCGCTGAACGTAAAGCGGTAGAAGCAGGTCTCGTTGAGTCAGGCGATGATATCGTTATCGTTGCTGGTGTACCAGTAGGAGAAGCTGTTCGTACAAATACAATGCGTATCCGCACAGTACGTTAAGAAAAATATAAAAACCTATCATATCCAGCTTTAGAGCTTGTGTGATAGGCTTTTTTGGGCTCTTTGTCAACTGTAGTGGGTTGAAGTCAGCTAAGCTCGAGAAAGGACAAATTTTGTCCTTTCTTTTTTGATATTCAGAACGATAAAAATCCGTTTTTTGAAGTTTTCAAAGTTTCGAAAACCAAAGGCATTGCGCTTGATAAGTTTGATGAGATTATTGGTCGCTTCCAGTTTGGCGTTAGAATAGTGTAGTTGAAGGGCGTTAACAATCTTTTCTTTATCCTTGAGGAAGGTTTTAAAAACAGTCTGAAAAAGAGGATGAACCTGCTTTAGATTGTCCTCAATGAGTCCGAAAAATTTGTCAGGCTCTTTATTCTGGAAGTGAAAAAGTAAGAGCCGATAGAGATTATAGTGGTGTTTCAAGTCTTCTGAATAGCTCAAAAGCTTGTCAAGAATCTCTCTATTGGTCAAGTGAATACGAAAAGTAGGGCGATAAAAACGTTTATCACTCAATTTACGACTATCCTGTTGAATGAGTTTCCAGTAGCGTTTAATAGCCTTGTATTCATGAGATTTTTTATCGAATTGGTTCATGATTTGGACACGCACACGACTCATAGCACGGCTAAGATGTTGTACAATATGAAAGCGATCTAGAACGATTTTAGCATTCGGGAGTGAAACAGTCTGGGAGACTGTTTCAGCCTGAGCCTAGAAATTTGAAAGCGAATCTGTTTAGCCAAGGCATAATAAGGGCTAAACATATCCATAGTAATAATTTTGACGCGACATCGGACAGCTCTATCATACTTAAGAAAGTGATTACGAATGATAGCTTGTGTTCTTCTCTCAAGAACAGTGATGATATTGAGATTGTTAAAATCTTGCGTAATGAAGCTCATCTCCATCTCCCGATTGAAACAGTCACTCCCCGGACTGTTTCAACGTCCCAAGACATAATCTCAGGCAGATTTCTAACATTACACTCAAAGTGGAAGTCATTGAGCTTTCGAATGACAGTTGAAGTTGAAATGGCCAGCTGATGGGCAATATCGGTCATAGAAGTCTTTTCAATCAACTTTTGCGCAATTTTTTGATTGATAATACGAGGGATTTGGTGATTTTTCTTGACGATAGAAGTTTCAGCGACCATCATTTTTGAACAGTGATAGCACTTGAATCGACGCTTTCTAAGGAGAATTCTAGTAGGCATACCAGTCGTTTCGAGGTAAGGAATTTTCGACGGTTTTTGAAAGTCATATTTCTTCATTTGACTTCCGCACTCAGGGCAAGATGGGGCGTCGTAGTCCAGTTTGGCGATGATTTCCTTGTGTGTATCCTTATTGATGATATCCATAGGGGATTTACCCACTACAAATATTATAGAGCCCAAAAAGGTGGCTATGTCACCTTTTTGTGTCAGTGTAGGTATTTGTGACGCGGGGTGGGGCATCAATGGAGCTTCTTGAAGGTAATACTCTTCGAAAATCTCTTCAAACCACGTCAGCGTCGCCTTACCGTAGGTATGGTTACTGACTTCGTCAGTTTCATCTACAACCTCAAAACCATGTTTTGAGCTGACTTCGTCAGTTCTATCTACAACCTCAAAGCAGTGCTTTGAGCAACCTGCGGCTAGCTTCCTAGTTTGCTCTTTGATTTTCATTGAGTATAAGATTTA
>NZ_VMMV01000028.1:24429-24586 GCF_013277375.1 Streptococcus sp. 3613 | reverse complement strand
CAGCTGACAAACCAGCAGACGGTTCAATGGGTACAGGTTTCTTATTCAGCAACTCTTCATTCTACTACCTCAACAGTAATAGTTCTATGACGAGAGGTTGGAAAAAAGAAAATGGAATGTGGTACTTCTACAATACTGATGGTTCAATGGCCACAGG
>NZ_VMMV01000028.1:0-24316 GCF_013277375.1 Streptococcus sp. 3613 | reverse complement strand
ACTACCTCAATAGTAATGGCTCAATGGCCACAGGATGGTTGCTATACAATGGTTCATGGTACTACCTCAACAGTAATGGCGATATGAAAGTTAGCCAATGGTTCCAAGTTAGTGGGAAATGGTACTATGTAGATGAATCAGGTATGCTTGCAGTCAATACAACAGTAAACGGCTATAGAGTCAATGCTAATGGTGAATTGCTAAACTAAATCTAACTGAATGAATCTTAATATTATTTTTTGATAGGATATTAAGGCTGAAAATAACTCCATAATCTCTAGCCAGATTTATTCTACTGGAGATTATGGAGTATTTTGTAATATAAGAGATAATGGAAGGATGAGCTAGTGACTCAACATTCTTATATAATAGATTGAATCTAGAGTAGTACATAGTTACTGATGAAAAATCAACTGTTAAAGTGCCTGCTGGCAAATAATTACCTAACACAGGTTCAGCATCAAGTGCAGCACTTGCTAGTCTTGGTCTAGTGGCGGCAACAAGTGGTTTTGCTTTGCTAGGAAGAAAGGCTAGACTTAGAAAATAGGACAGCTAGAAAATTCTATTCTCTACTTAAAGTTAGATTATAAGGGGGATTTTGAGAAGTCATCAATCCTAGTGATGGGTGAGAAAAGTGAGAACCCAAGATAATCGCACACTTTAGCTGAAAAGGGATATTCTATCAATGTAACCAGTCTCTTCCGTCTCTAACTGTGGAATAGAAGATGGGCAATATCGGATAGAAAAGCTAGCAGAATAGCTCTATTAAAGAGAGGAGGGAAACCGAAAAATTGGGTGCCCCTCCTCTTTTTTGGTATAATAGAAGATATAAAACGAGGTTAGAAGAGATGATTTTTGATACACATACACACTTGAATGTAGAAGAATTTGCAGGTCGTGAGGCAGAAGAAATTGCCTTGGCTGCTGAGATGGGTGTGACACAGATGAATATTGTGGGTTTTGATGAACCGACGATTGAGCGTGCTTTGGAGTTGGTGGATGAGTACGACCAACTCTACGCAACTATTGGTTGGCATCCTACAGAAGCTGGGACTTACACAGAGGAGATTGAAACCTACTTGCTTGATAAGCTCAAGCATCCTAAGGTTGTTGCTTTAGGTGAGATTGGTTTGGATTATCATTGGATGACAGCGCCTAAAGAGGTGCAGGAGCAGGTTTTTCGTCGTCAGATTCAGTTATCTAAGGACTTGGATTTGCCTTTTGTTGTCCATACCCGTGATGCGCTGGAAGATACCTATGAGATTATCAAGAGCGAGGGAGTTGGCTCTCGAGGTGGTATCATGCATTCATTTTCAGGGACGCTTGAGTGGGCAGAGAAGTTTGTCGAGCTTGGTATGACCATTTCCTTCTCAGGAGTGGTGACTTTTAAGAAGGCAACTAACATCCAAGAAGCAGCTAAAGAGTTACCTTTGGATAAGCTTTTGGTGGAGACGGATGCGCCTTACTTGGCTCCTGTACCCAAGCGTGGCCGCGAAAACAAAACAGCCTATACTCGCTATGTGGTGGACTTTATTGCTGCCTTGCGTGGGATGACGGCAGAAGAGTTAGCGGCGGCAACGACTGCAAATGCAGAGCGAATTTTTGGATTGGACAGCAAGTAATGAAAGAAAAAATTTCCCAAGTCATCGTGGTCGAAGGTCGCGATGATACGGCAAATCTTAAACGTTATTTCGAGGTAGAGACTTATGAGACTCGAGGTTCTGCCATCAATGACCAGGACATAGAGCGGATTCAGCGCTTGCACCAACGTCATGGGGTCATCGTTTTTACAGACCCGGATTTTAATGGGGAGCGGATTCGCCGCATGATTATGACGGCTATTCCAACAGTGCAACATGCCTTTCTCAAACGAGATGAAGCTGTTCCTAAGTCCAAAACCAAGGGGCGTTCTCTGGGAATTGAGCATGCTGGCTATGAAGATTTGAAAATAGCTCTAGCTCAGGTAACAGAACAATTTGAACATGAAAGTCAGTTTGACATCAGTCGTAGCGACTTGATTCGCCTTGGTTTTCTAGCGGGAGCAGATAGCCGTAAGCGAAGAGAATATCTAGGAGAGGCTCTCCGAATCGGCTATTCCAACGGCAAGCAACTCCTCAAACGCCTAGAGTTGTTTGGGGTCACCTTGGCAGAAGTGGAAGAAGCCATGAAATCTTATGAGTAGGAAAGATGTAGCCGTTACAATTTTTTAAGTTTCACAGTATTTTTCGAAGCAGGTAGAAGAGGAGGCGTCTGATGTTAATTGGTCAAAAAATTAAAGAGATTCGGATAGAAAAAGGAATTAGTCGTCCAGATTTTTGTGGAGATGAGCAAGAACTGACAGTTCGTCAACTGTCGCGAATTGAAAGTGGAGCTTCGCAACCGAGTTTGCCCAAGTTAGACTATATTGCTCGCCGGCTAGGAGTTCCAGCTTATAGCCTTATGCCGGATTTTTCAGCTCTTCCTTCTGCTTATTTAGAATTGAAATACCAGATTTTACGTGAACCAATCTATTGTAAAGAAGAGGAGTACGATAAGAAAGAAGCGTGTTTGGAAGAGATTTATAAAACATATTTTGATAATCTTCCTAAAGAGGAACAATTAGCATGTGAAGTATTGCAGGCATGTTTGGATACTTCTAGAACTAGAAGGCCTGAATATGCAGAGTTAATACTTGAGGAATATATGCCTCAGATTATAGAAAAAGAAGCTTATTCAATAAATGATATGTTGTTGATTCGTTTGTTTTTTTATCAAATGCTCATTAGAAAAGATCTTGCCAAATTTATAAATCAAATCGAAAAGCTAATGTTCTTGCTTTTGGGACAGAAGAAGATAACTCAAATAGAGAATTACTTTATAATTAGAGATACTCTTATTTCAGGAATGTGTTGTCTTGAAAAGGTAGGAGTAACTGATTGTTTTAATGATTATCTATCGTGTTTACAAGAAATTATGGATAAAACTCAAGATTATCAAAAGAAACCTCTTGTATTTATGTTTTTGTGGAAGCAAGCATTAAGAGTAGAAAGAGATTTTAGTTTAGCTGAATCATTTTATCAGTCTTCTAAAACATTTGCGAAGCTAATTGGAGATGAATTTCTAGTAAAGAAATTGACAGAGGAATGGCAAGAGGATGTAAAAAAATATTTATAAATATCGTGAAACAATGACAAAAATGTCCTTGTTCTAGTATTGAAACAGTTCTAAAGTTCGTCTTTAGAGCTGTTTTTTTAGATATAAGCTAAAAATAATATGAAATAGTTAGATTTTAAGGACATTGGTGTCCTTGGAGTTTATTGATATAAGTTTTATAATAGATGACATAGAAATAAGGAGGTGTGATATGTTTGGTTTTATCATGTTTTTAACATATTTTAGTTTTGGAGATTGGTGGCACGGATAGAAAGGAGAATGTAATGAGGTGTTGCTTTGAAAAGGTCTATGATCCATGACTTAGTTTTACTTGAATAGAAAATAGACAATATATAATAAATATTTATGATATAATAAAAAATAGAGGAGTATCAATATGAAACAAACAGTTAAAAAATTAGCCCTTGTAGCGAGTCTTGTAGCAACATTAGGTGGAGGAGTAGCAGTAGTATCGGCCGCGGTTAAGTATCCAGGTGGTGGTGTCTGGACGTATGGTTCGGCTAACGGAGGTGCTTACTCAAACTACTATCACCCCTCAAAATACCATAGTTCAACAGTTTCTAGCAGATGGAATAGTTCATCTGATAAGGGATATGCTGATGCAGGAGGAACATCTCGAGCTTGGATTCGTACTGCGTGGGGCGAGCAAGTAAGCTTTTATTATGATTATTAAAAATTATACACGAGAAAGTAAAAACATTTCTGGGTGAGTTGATAACAATGCTTTACTTGGTCATCTCTCTAGCAGGTGACCAAGTAACTTTTTGGAGGAAATGATGAAACGTTTATTTATTTTGATTTCAATGGTATTGGTATCGCTTTATATGGTGATAACTTCTGTTGACCATCGAGAAGAGATTTTATTTGGTAACTATCCTTCTGTTGATGTGACAGGAGTGGTGATAAATCAATCAGTAGCTAGTCGCGAAGAGGTGACAGAGGCTTTGAGTCACTTGGCGGTAGAGTACAATAGTCTCATCGCTCGTCGGATTGTTGAGCCAAATGAAGCTGGAGAAACACGCTTTACCTATGCCACTTATGGTCAGGGAGAGCTTCCAGAAGGTCTGACCATTTCCTCCAAGGAGAGTGCAGAAACGAGTGATTTATTAGGGTCTTACTTGATTGTGTCAGGAAGTTTGGATGGAGTGAGCTTACAGACCACCTTGAAAGAGCTTGGTTATCAAGGCTTTGTTTCGAATGGAGAAGATCCATTTTCGATAGTCTTACTATTGACGGCCACCCCTATGGTGCTACTGAGTCTAGCTATTTTTCTGCTGACTTTTATGAGTCTGACCCTGATTTATCGGATCAAGTCCCTTCGTCAGGCAGGGATTCGCTTAATCGCTGGTGAGAGCTTGTTTGGGGTGGCTCTCAGACCAGTGTTAGAAGATGTGAGACAGCTTATCTGCTCAGTGCTGGTATCCAGTCTTTTGGGATTGGGGATTCTCTGGTATCAAGGTGCCTTGTTTATGGCAACGGTGCAACTGGTCATCATTGCTCTTCTACTTTATGGATTGACCTTGGCCGGGATTTCTACCTTACTAAGTGTCGTGTATCTACTTGGATTACAGGAAAATAGTCTGGTGGATTTATTGAAAGGGAAACTCCCTCTCAAACGGATGATGACATTGATGATGATGGGGCAACTATTAGCTGTATTGGTTGTCGGTTCGAGTGCGACTACTCTCCTACCCCACTACCGTGAAATGCAGGAGATGGAGAAAGCTAGCGATAAATGGAGCCAGTCCTCAGACCGTTACCGTCTATCCTTTGGTTGGTCTAGTGCATTTGCCGATGAAGAAGGAATGCGTAAGGATAATCGTGAGTGGCAGACATTTACTGAAGAACGGTTAGCCAATACAGACTCTTTTTATATTATGAGCAATGTTGACAATTTCTCAGATGGAGCAGAAGTGGACCTAGATGGCAATCGTCTCAATGACTATACACCGTCAGGGAATGTCATCTATGTCTCACCGCGCTATCTGATAGAAGAAAAGATTACCGTTTCTTCAGAGTTTATGGATAAGATGCAAAACTTGTCTGAGGGAGAGTTTGGGCTGATTTTGCCTGAGAGCTTGCGAGAGCAGTCTGCCTACTACCAAGGATTGTTTACAGATTACCTGCAAAGATTTTCATCTGAAAGTGTAGAAGTGACGAGTCAGAAACACTACCTCCCACAGCTAAGGCTAGATTTTACAGAAACAGGACAGGAACGCTTCCTCTATAATGATGGGTACAAGACAACACGTCAGTACCTAAAAGATCCGATTATTGTAGTTTTAACGCCGCAAGCGACTGGAACAAGACCTGTTGCAGGGATGTTATGGGGAACTACGGCTAATAGTGCCTTAAAACTAGATCGATATGGAGACAGCATCACAGCTCTAAAAGAGCAAGGTCTGTATCACAAGGTTTCTTACTTGGTAAAAAGCCAGCTATTTTTTGCCAAGGTACTAAATGACAAACGGGTGGAGTTTTACTCTCTCCTTATTGGGACGATTTTGACCCTGTCTACGGCTATCTTGTTATTTGATTCCATGAATCTTCTCTATTTTGAGCAGTTCAGACGGGAGCTTATGATTAAACGTCTTTCTGGTATGACAATTTATGAGCTTCATGGCAAGTACTTACTGGCGCAAGGAGGAGTTCTCTTGCTTGGGCTAATCCTATCTAGTGTTTTGACAGGAGATAGCTTGATTAGCGCTCTAGTTGTAGCTTTATTTACGCTTAACGCTCTGTTGATTTTAGTTAGACAGGATAAAAAAGAAGAAGCTGGTAGCATGGCAGTATTGAAAGGAAAATAAGATGATTGATATTCAAGGATTGGAAAAGAAGTTTAATGACCGAGCGATTTTCTCTGGTTTAAATCTCAAGCTGGAGAAGGGCAAGGTCTATGCCTTAATCGGGAAGAGTGGGAGCGGAAAGACGACGCTGCTGAACATCTTAGGCAAACTAGAAAAGATAGATGGAGGAAGGGTTCTCTATCAGGGGAAAGATTTAAAAACCATACCCACTCGTGAGTATTTTCGAGACCAGATGGGTTATCTCTTTCAAAATTTTGGCCTTTTAGAAAACCAATCAATCAAAGAGAATTTGGATTTGGGCTTTGTCGGTCAAAAAATTTCAAAAGTCGAACGTTTGGAAAGGCAAGTGGAGGCTTTAGAAAAAGTTAATCTAGGGTATTTGGATTTAGAACAAAAAATTTATACTTTATCTGGGGGAGAGGCTCAACGAGTTGCCCTTGCGAAGACTATTTTGAAAAATCCACCCTTGATTTTGGCAGATGAACCAACAGCAGCTCTTGATCCTGAAAATTCAGAGGAGGTTATGAATCTCTTGGTGGGCTTGAAAGATGAAAATCGAATGATCATCATTGCGACCCATAATCCCCTAGTCTGGAATAAGGCCGATAAAATCATTGATATGAGGGAGCTTGCTCATGTGTGAAAAAATCCGTATTCGCAGGGTATCTGATTATCCGAGTGCCAGAGGTGGTTTAGAAGATATTCTCATCATGGAAAATATGACCAATCATCTCCTTTTGGTTCAAATCCGAGTAAATGGCTATTTGCTTGATTTTGCTAGCATTGAAGGGCAAAGGCAAAAGCATTATCGTTTGAAAAATTTACCTCAAATGGTTGAATTGACAGTGGACGATGTGGAGGAGGATGTAGATTTGACCCTACCTGAAAATCGAAGTTATCAAGAAGCTGATTTTTTCGAACGGATGTTTCGAGAGAAGAGCTAAGTCCCCCTTTAAAGATTTCCAAGACTATCTTTCTTCATGAGGAAAGATAGTTTTTTGGTATGATTTTCACCCCCAAAATACAAGGGGAATGTGTTACAATAGTAGTAACAGATAATAGAAAAGAGAATAGATGAGAATTGCAGATTATAGCGTGACCAAAGCAGTGCTGGAGCGTCACGGTTTTACATTTAAAAAGTCCTTCGGGCAAAACTTCTTGACGGATACCAATATCCTACAAAAAATCGTGGATACGGCTGAGATTGATGACCAGGTTAATGTCATCGAAATCGGGCCAGGGATTGGTGCCTTGACGGAGTTTTTGGCTGAGCGTGCAGCTCAAGTTATGGCCTTTGAGATCGACCACCGTTTGGTACCGATTTTGGCAGATACCCTACGTGATTTTGACAATGTGACAGTGGTTAACGAGGACATTCTCAAGGTCGATTTGGCGCAGCATATCCAGAATTTTAAAAATCCTGACCTGCCAATCAAGGTAGTAGCTAACTTGCCTTATTACATCACGACACCTATTCTCATGCACTTGATTGAGAGTGGCATTCCTTTTAGTGAGTTTGTGGTCATGATGCAAAAAGAAGTGGCGGACCGCATTTCCGCTCAACCAAATACCAAGGCTTATGGTAGCTTGTCGATTGCGGTTCAGTATTACATGACTGCCAAGGTTGCCTTTATCGTGCCTCGTACGGTATTTGTGCCAGCGCCAAATGTGGATTCGGCCATCTTGAAAATGGTGCGTCGTCCAGAACCAGCTGTAGCAGTGGAAGACGAGAACTTCTTCTTTAAGGTTTCCAAGGCTAGTTTTACCCATCGCCGCAAGACCTTGTGGAATAACTTGACAGGTTACTTTGGCAAGACTGAGGAAGTCAAGGACAAGCTGACCAAGGCTTTGGACCAAGCAGGCTTGTCACCAAGTGTGCGTGGGGAAGCTCTCAGCTTGGAAGAGTTTGCCAGCCTAGCAGATGCACTTAAAGGACAAGGGCTCTAAGATGCAGGGACAAATCATTAAAGCCTTGGCTGGGTTCTACTATGTAGAGAGTGAGGGTCAGGTTTATCAAACACGAGCGCGTGGGAATTTCCGTAAAAAAGGCCATACCCCTTATGTTGGGGACTGGGTAGATTTCTCTGCCGAGGAAAATTCAGAAGGCTATATTCTCAAGATTCACGAACGGAAAAACAGTCTAGTCCGTCCGCCTATTGTTAATATTGACCAAGCTGTGGTGATCATGTCTGTCAAGGAACCTGATTTTAATAGCAATTTACTGGATCGCTTCTTGATTCTTTTGGAACACAAGGGCATCCATCCCATCGTTTATATTTCTAAAATGGATTTGCTGGAAGATAGGGGAGAATTGGATTTTTACCATCAGACCTATGGTGACATTGGCTATGACTTTGTGACCAGTAAAGAGGGACTCCTTCCTTTGTTAACAGGCAAGGTTACAGTCTTTATGGGGCAGACAGGTGTTGGGAAGTCAACTCTTCTCAATAAAATCGCACCAGACCTCAATCTTGAAACAGGAGAAATTTCAGACAGTCTGGGTCGTGGGCGCCACACTACTCGAGCAGTTAGTTTTTATAATCTCAATGGAGGTAAAATCGCAGATACACCAGGTTTTTCATCATTGGATTATGAAGTGTCAACGGCTGAAGACCTCAATCAGGCCTTCCCAGAGCTTGCTAGTGTCAGTCGAGACTGCAAATTCCGTACTTGTACCCATACCCATGAGCCGTCTTGCGCAGTGAAGCCAGCAGTGGAAGAAGGGACTATTGCCAGCTTCCGTTTTGACAACTACCTGCAATTCCTCAGTGAGATTGAAAATCGCAGAGAAACCTATAAAAAGGTCAGCAAAAAAATTCCAAAATAAGGAGAAACCTATGTCTCAATACAAGATTGCTCCGTCAATTCTGGCAGCAGATTATGCCAATTTTGAACGTGAAATCAAACGCCTAGAAGCAACTGGGGCAGAGTATGCCCATATCGATATTATGGATGGTCATTTTGTACCGCAAATCAGTTTTGGTGCGGGTGTGGTCGAATCTCTTCGTCCTCATAGTAAGATGGTTTTCGACTGCCACTTGATGGTAGCTAATCCTGAGCATCATCTAGAAGACTTTGCGCGCGCAGGTGCGGATATCATCAGCATCCATGTGGAAGCGACGCCTCATATTCATGGTGCCCTCCAAAAAATTCGCTTACTAGGTGTCAAACCTTCGGTTGTCATTAATCCTGGTACGCCTGTCGAGGCCATTAAGCACGTCCTTCACCTAGTTGACCAAGTCCTAGTCATGACAGTTAACCCAGGCTTTGGTGGTCAAGCCTTTCTGCCAGAAACCATGGATAAGGTTCGTGAGCTGGTTGCCCTTCGTGATGAAAAAGGTTTGAACTTTGAGATTGAAGTGGATGGTGGGATTGATGATAAAACGATTGCTCAAGCCAAAGAAGCTGGTGCGACCGTTTTTGTAGCAGGTTCCTATGTCTTTAAGGGAGATGTCAATGAGCGAGTACAAACTCTCAGAAAACAACTGGACTAGGGTTGCCGTTTTTGCAGGCGGAGACCGTGGTCATTATCGGACGGACTTTGATGGTTTTGTTGGTGTGGATCGGGGCTCGCTATGGGTCCTGGAAGAAAACCTTCCTATTGCTCTGGCGGTTGGGGATTTTGATTCTGTGACCGAAGAAGAGCGACAGGTGATTCAAAAACGTGCCCAGCATTTTGTTCAAGCCCGACCAGAAAAAGATGATACTGATTTGGAATTGGCTCTCTGGACTATCTTTGAGCAAAATCCTCAGGCTCAGGTCACTATTTTCGGTGCTTTGGGTGGTCGTATTGACCATATGCTGGCTAATGTCTTTCTGCCTAGTAATCCCAAGTTGGCGCCCTATATGCGCCAGATAGCGATTGAAGATGGACAAAACTTGATTTCCTATTGTCCAGAAGGAACCAGTCAGCTAGAACCTCGTTCAGACTATGACTACCTAGCCTTTATGCCAGTTCGGGATAGCCAGCTGACTATTATTGGTGCCAAGTATGAGTTGACAGAGGAAAATTTTTTCTTTAAAAAAGTGTACGCTTCTAACGAATATATAGATAGGGAAGTGTCGGTGACTTGCCCAGATGGCTATGTGGTCGTACTGCATAGCAAGGACAGGAGGTAGGATGGAAAGTTTACTTGTTCTATTATTGATTGCCAACCTAGCTGGTATCTTTCTGATTTGGCAGAGACAGGATAAGCAGGAAAAACATCTCAGCAAGAGCTTAGAGGATCAGGCAGATCACTTGTCAGACCAGTTGGATTACCGTTTTGAACAAGCCAGACAAGCCAGGCAGTTAGATCAAAAAGACTTGGAAGTAGCTGTCAGCGACCGTTTGCAAGAAGTGCGAATCGAATTGCACCAAGGTCTGACGCAAGTCCGTCAAGAAATGACAGATAATCTCCTCCAAACCAGAGATAAGACCGACCAACGTCTCCAAGCCTTGCAGGAATCAAACGAGCAACGTTTGGAACAAATGCGCCAGACAGTCGAGGAAAAACTAGAAAAGACCTTGCAGACACGCTTGCAGGCTTCCTTTGAGACAGTTTCCAAACAACTGGAGTCGGTCAATCGTGGCCTGGGGGAAATGCAGATAGTTGCCCGCGATGTCGGCGCCCTCAACAAGGTTCTCTCTGGAACCAAGACACGAGGGATTCTGGGAGAATTGCAACTGGGGCAAATCATCGAGGATATCATGACCCCTGCCCAGTACGAACGAGAATACACAACAGTTGAAAACTCCAGTGAACGAGTGGAGTATGCCATCAAGTTACCCGGACAAGGCGACCAAGAATATGTCTACTTACCGATTGACTCTAAGTTTCCACTGGCAGATTATTATCGCTTAGAAGAAGCCTATGAAGCAGGTGACAAGGACGAAATCGAACGCTGTCGTAAGTCGCTCCTAGCCAGCGTCAAACGCTTTGCAAAGGATATTAAGAGCAAGTACATAGCACCACCTCGGACGACCAATTTTGGAGTTTTGTTTGTCCCGACAGAAGGTCTCTACTCAGAAATTGTCCGCAATCCTGTCTTCTTTGATGATTTGAGGCGGGAAGAGCAGATTATTGTTGCAGGTCCAAGTACCCTATCAGCCCTTCTTAACTCCCTATCAGTTGGATTCAAAACTCTCAATATCCAAAAGAGTGCCGACCATATCAGTAAGACTCTTGCCAGCGTCAAGACCGAGTTTGGCAAGTTTGGTGGTATTCTGGTAAAGGCACAAAAACATCTCCAACATGCCTCTGGCAATATTGATGAATTATTAAACCGTCGTACCACAGCTATCGAGCGGACGCTCCGTCACATTGAGTTGTCAGAAGGTGAGCCTGCGCTTGATCTACTCCATTTCCAAGAAAATGAGGAAGAATATGAAGATTAGTCACATGAAAAAAGATGAGCTGTTTGAAGGTTTTTACTTAATCAAATCAGCTGACCTGAGGCAAACTCGAGCTGGGAAAAACTACCTAGCCTTTACCTTCCAAGATGATAGTGGCGAGATTGAGGGGAAGCTCTGGGATGCCCAACCTCATAACATTGAGGCCTTTACCGCAGGTAGGGTTGTCTACATGAAAGGGCGCCGAGAAGTTTATAACAACACTCCACAGGTCAATCAAATCACTCTCCGCCTGCCGCAAGCTGGTGAACCCAATGACCCAGTTGATTTCAAGGTCAAGCCACCGGTTGATATCAAGGAAATTCGTGACTACATGTCGCAAATGATTTTCAAAATTGAAAATCCTGTCTGGCAACGGATTGTCCGAAATCTCTACACCAAGTATGATAAGGAATTCTACTCCTATCCAGCAGCCAAGACCAACCACCATGCCTTTGAAACAGGCTTGGCCTATCATACGGCGACCATGGTGCGCTTGGCAGATGCCATTAGCAATATTTATCCTCGGCTCAATAAGAGCCTGCTCTATGCGGGAATTATGCTACATGACTTGGCCAAAGTTATCGAGTTGACGGGACCAGAACAGACTGAGTATACAGTGCGAGGCAATCTTCTTGGACATATCGCTCTCATTGATAGTGAAATTACCAAGACAGTTATGGAGCTCGGCATTGATGATACCAAGGAAGAAGTCGTTTTGCTCCGCCACGTCATTCTCAGTCACCACGGCTTACTTGAGTATGGAAGTCCAGTCCGTCCACGCATTATGGAAGCAGAGATTATCCATATGATTGACAATCTGGATGCCAGCATGATGATGATGTCAACAGCTCTGGCTTTGGTGGATAAAGGAGAGATGACCAATAAAATCTTCGCTATGGACAATCGTTCCTTCTATAAACCAGGTTTAGATTTATAATTTAAGAAAAATGGACATTTTTTAGAATAAGAATGTTCGTTTTTTTCTGTGAATATGGTATAATAAGTAAAAGACAAAAATGAATACTCTTCGAAAATCTCTTCAAACTAGGGTAGTATCGCCTTGTCGTATGTATATATGCAGGTATATTACAGGATTTGTCAGTTCTATCGACAATCTCAAAACAGTGTTTTGAACCACCAGTGACCAGCTTTCTAGTTTGCTTTTTGATTTTTTGAATAAAAATGGAATAGGAAATAGAAATGAAATTAAGAAGAAGTGATCGGATGGTTGTCATTTCCAACTATTTGATTAATCATCCTTATAAACTAACTAGTCTCAATACTTTTGCTGAAAAGTATGAATCTGCTAAATCATCCATCTCAGAAGATATCGTCATTATCAAACGCGCCTTTGAGGAAATCGAAATCGGTCACATCCAGACTGTGACTGGGGCTGGCGGAGGTGTTATCTTTACACCATCAATCTCAAACCATGATGCTAAGGAAATGGTTGAAGACTTGCGTGCCAAGTTGTCAGAAAGTGACCGTATCTTGCCAGGTGGCTACATCTACCTGTCTGATTTACTTAGCACACCAGCCATCTTGAAAAATATTGGTCGCATTATTGCCAAGAGCTTTATGGATCAAAAAATTGACGCGGTTATGACAGTAGCAACCAAGGGTGTGCCACTTGCAAATGCAGTTGCCAATGTCCTCAATGTCCCTTTTGTCATTGTGCGCCGTGACCTGAAAATTACCGAAGGTTCAACGGTTAGCGTCAACTATGTATCCGGTTCAAGTGGTGACCGTATCGAGAAAATGTTCCTTTCAAAACGGAGTCTCAAGGCAGGTAGCCGTGTCTTGATTGTGGATGATTTCTTGAAAGGCGGCGGAACTGTCAATGGGATGATTAGTCTCTTGCGCGAATTCGACTCAGAATTGGCAGGTGTAGCGGTCTTTGCGGACAATGCCCAAGAAGAACGTGAAAAGCAGTTTGACTACAAGTCACTCTTGAAGGTAACCAATATTGATGTCAAGAACCAAGCCATCGATGTTGAGATTGGTAATATTTTTGACACAGAAGAATAAAGGATAAAGGTTGGAACGGTTGTCCCAGCCTTTCTTTGCAAATAGAATAGAAGGAAACTTATGAAAACACCATTTATTAATAAAGAAGACTTAGAAGCGATTGTAGCCGAGTTCCCAACTCCCTTTCACTTATATGATGAGAAGGGAATTCGTGAGAAGGCAAGAGCCGTCAACCAAGCCTTTTCGTGGAACAAGGGCTTTAAGGAATATTTTGCAGTTAAGGCTACTCCAACCCCAGCTATTTTGAAAATTCTCCAAGAGGAAGGCTGTGGTGTGGACTGCTCTAGTTACGTAGAGCTTTTGATGAGCCATAAACTGGATTTCCCTGGTTCTGAGATTATGTTCTCTTCAAACAATACGCCAGATAAGGAATATGCCTATGCGCGTGAATTAGGTGCGATCATTAACTTGGATGCCTTTGAAGATATTGAACATTTGGAGCGAGCAGCAGGCATTCCAGAAATCATCTCATGTCGTTATAATCCTGGAGGCGTTTTTGAACTGGGGACAGACATTATGGATAATCCTGGGGAGGCTAAGTTTGGTATGACCAAGGATCAACTCTTTGAATCCTTTGCCATCTTGAAGGAAAAAGGAGCCAAGACTTTTGGGATTCACTCCTTTCTAGCATCCAATACTGTCACCCATCTCTATTATCCAGAGTTGGCGCGTCAGCTTTTTGAATTGGCTGTTGAAATCAAGGAAAAGCTGGGTATTTCACTAGACTTTATCAATCTTTCCGGGGGTATTGGAGTCAACTATCGTCCTGAGCAGGAGCCAAATGATATCGCCTTGATTGGTGAGGGAGTTCGTAAGGTGTATGAAGAGGTTCTTACGCCAGCAGGTCTTGGTCAGGTCAAGATTTTCACCGAATTGGGTCGTTTTATGCTGGCACCTCACGGTGCTTTAGTCACAAGAGTCACTCATAAGAAGAAAACCTACCGTACCTATCTAGGTGTGGATGCATCAGCAGTCAACCTCATGCGTCCAGCTATGTACGGAGCCTACCACCATATTAGCAACATGACTCATCCAGATGGACCAGCTGAAGTGGTAGATGTGGTTGGTTCACTCTGTGAAAACAATGATAAATTTGCAGTCAATCGCGAACTGCCTTATACAGAAATCGGTGATTTGCTGGTCATTCATGATACAGGTGCCCACGGTTTTTCAATGGGCTACCAGTACAATGCCAAACTTCGTTCTGCGGAAATCCTTTATACTGAAGAAGGCAAAGCCCGTCAAATCCGCCGTGCAGAGCGCCCTGAAGACTATTTTGCAACCTTGTATGGTTTTGATTTTGAAGAATAATCTGAGAATAGATTGAAAATGAAATTGAAAAACAGATTGCTTTCTAAAAAATAGGTAAAAATCTTGTTTTTCCTTCAAGTCGTGATATAATAAAACTATAAAACGTTTTCAAGGAAGGTAACGATATGTCTGAAGAAACAATTGATTATGGACAAGTGACAGGAATGGTGCATTCGACAGAAAGTTTTGGGGCGGTAGATGGCCCTGGTATTCGCTTTATTATCTTTTTACAGGGCTGTCACATGCGTTGCCAGTATTGCCATAACCCAGATACTTGGGCTATGGAGTCCAATAAATCACGTGAACGGACGGTAGATGATGTCTTGACAGAAGCCTTGCGCTACCGTGGTTTCTGGGGAAATAAGGGCGGGATTACAGTCAGCGGAGGAGAAGCACTCTTGCAGATTGATTTCCTGATTGCCCTTTTCACCAAGGCTAAGGAACAAGGAATCCACTGTACCTTGGACACCTGTGCCCTTCCTTTCCGTAATAAACCACGTTACCTTGAAAAGTTTGACAAACTCATGGCTGTCACTGACTTGGTTCTCTTAGATATCAAGGAAATCAACGAAGAACAGCACAAGATTGTTACTAGCCAAACCAATAAAAATATCTTGGCCTGTGCCCAGTATCTATCAGATATTGGAAAACCTGTCTGGATTCGCCACGTGCTAGTTCCAGGATTGACAGACAGAGACGATGACTTGATTGAACTTGGTAAGTTCGTCAAGACTCTTAAAAATGTGGATAAGTTTGAAATTCTGCCTTATCACACCATGGGTGAGTTTAAATGGCGTGAATTGGGAATTCCCTATTCCCTCGAAGGGGTTAAACCACCAACAGCAGACCGCGTTAAGAACGCTAAACAACTCATGGATACCGAAAGTTACCAAGACTATACGAAACGTGTACATGGATAGAAAAGAAGCCTGATGGAAACATCGGGCTTTTGACTTGCAAAAAGACTTAGCAAATCAGCTAAGCCTTTTTCTTCTTATCTCGAACGTTGTTTTCCAGCGTTGCGATTTTTGTGTTTTTTCTGGCTTGTGATAGCAGTTGGTTGTTCAGGGGTAACGTCTTTTCGTCCACTTGGTTTAGAGAAAGCACTTGCTTTTGGTGGGTTCTTGGCTAGTTCTTCACGGACTTTTTTGCGAAGTTTTGGACGAACGATATAGTTGACGATAAACTGTTGGAGAATCATCATGAAACCACCGACAACCCAGTAAAGTGTGACACTAGCTGGTGAGAAGAGGGAGAAGACGACGATCATGAGTGGGCTCATGTAAATCATTTTCTTGATTTGTTCTCTTTGCATTTCATCTTCTACTCCGTGAAGTGAAAGGAGCGATTGAAGATAGTAAAGGACACCAGCACAGGCAACCAAAATCATACTTGGAGAACCTAGAGGAATGCCTAGGTAGCTTGCTTGAGCAACCCCTTCAGTATGTTGGGCAGCAAAGTAGATAGCAGAGAAGAAAGGCATTTGAAGGAGGATAGGGAAACATCCTACACCACCAAACATGCTGATGCCGTGCTCTTTTTGAGCGGCAAAGAGGGCTTGTTGGGCTTCGAGTTTTTCTTCTTGAGTAGTTGCTTCTTTGAGACGTGTTTGGTGTGGCTCAAGGACATGCTTGAGAGCGTTCATCTTTTCAGAGTGAAGCGTTGCCTTCCATGATTGGTAGATACCAAGTGGTAAGATAATCAAGCGTACGATAATGGTTACGATAATGATAGCGACACCAAAGCCTAGACCTTTATCAGTAGCGAAGTACTTGATGGCTTCAGCCATAGGCGCTCCGATCGTATTCCAAATAAATCCTGTTGGCTGACCTGTGGTTTTATCGACATTGACACAGCCAGTCAAGACAAGCAACATAGCCACTCCCATAGCCGAGAATGCAAAACGTTTAATAGATTTCACTGTTTTTATTCCTTCTTTAAAAATTATACCTTTCTATTCTACTGTTTTTTTACAAAATATACAATAGTTCTGGAGACCTAATTTGCGATTTTAAAGTCAGAGTAGGGAGGAAAGTTGCTTAGTTTGACATCTAAGTAGCTTACTTTTGAAAAAGGTGTCGGTCCTTTTCGGATTTCTTGGATAAATTTTGCCATGATAGCAGATGAGTCTGCTTGGGCTAAGATTTCCACTGTGCCATCGTCGTTATTCCATACCCGACCTGTGATGCCACCAATTTCAAGTGCCAAGCTGTAAACACCCCAACGAAAGCCGACTCCTTGCACCCTACCTTGGGCAATCATTCTAACCTTTTGCATACCAAACCCCTTTGATTGTGTTATAATATTTCTATGACTATTATAAGCTCAAAAGCCAATTCTGTGGTAAAAAATGCCAAGAAATTACACCAAAAAAAATACCGCAAGTCTGCTTATTTGATTGAAGGCTGGCACTTGTTTGAAGAAGCTGTCCAAGCTGGAGTGACGATTGAGAAAATCTTTGCCCTAGAAAATTACCGAGATCAGTTAGCTGCTTTTCCGCAAACTGTCTGGGTGTCAGAGGATATTTTGCTAGATTTGGCGGATTCTCAGACCCCACAGGGAATTGTTGCGGTGGTTCAAAAAGAAGAAGTAGGACAAGCTGATTTGAGTCAGGGCAAGTTCTTGTTTTTGGAAGATGTGCAAGATCCTGGTAATGTAGGAACTATCATTCGAACTGCGGATGCAGCAGGTTTTACTGGAGTGATTGTTTCAGAAAAGTCGGCAGACATCTACAGTCTCAAAACCCTACGTTCCATGCAAGGCAGTCATTTTCATCTGCCTATTTACCGAATGTCTAGTCAAAGGCTTCTCGAGGAAGCTAAGGAAGCAGCTATCCCTGTGCTAGCTACAACCCTATCTAAAGATTCTGTTGATTACAGAGAACTGCCTCCTATAGAAAATTTTGTACTAGTCATGGGAAATGAGGGCCAAGGAATTAGTTCCCTTATGGCTGAAAGTGCAGACCAGTTGGTCCATATTAGCATGAAGGGGCAGGCGGAGAGTTTGAATGTTGCCATTGCAGCTGGTATTTTGATTTTCCATTTAAGCTAATTTTAACTTTTTTTGTTATAATCAAGGAAAGATGTTCATAGAAAAGGAGAAAAGATGAATCACACTATTATACATGACCGTGTAGGTCTCAATCAATTTTACGCTAAGGTATATGCCTTTGTTGGTCTGGGAATCGGACTATCTGCTTTGGTATCAGGCCTTATGTTGACGGTCTTTCAGTCTCAGTTGCTTTACTTTTTGATGCAGGGGCGTCTCTGGTTGACCATTGCTACTTTTGCGGAGTTGGCTTTGGTTTTCGTTGCCAGTAGCATGGCTTCAAGAAATAGTCCAGCTGCTCTTCCAGTATTTTTGCTATACTCTGTTTTAAACGGTTTTACCCTTAGTTTTGTGGTAGCCTTCTATACTCCGGGTACAGTTTTATCTGCCTTTGTATCGAGCGCCCTTCTCTTCTTTGTCATGGCTGCAGTTGGTATCTTCACCAAGAAAGATTTGAGCGGTCTTGGTCGAGCTATGATGGCGGCTCTGATCGGTTTGATTATTGCTATGATAGTCAATATTTTCTTGTCTAGTGGTTTCTTTGATTATATGATTAGCGTAGCCATGGTCTTGGTTTTCTCAGGACTGATTGCTTGGGATAACCAAAAAATTCGCCTTGTCTATGAACAATCGCAAGGTCGTGTAGCGACAGGCTGGGTGGTGTCAATGGCTCTCAGTATCTATCTTGATTTTATCAATCTCTTCCTAAGTATTTTACGTATCTTTGGTCGTAATGATTAAAAGGTCTATAAAATCAGTGTTTTGAGTGACACTGATTTTTTTAAATTTTCTCTTTTCTTTTCTTGGAAATAGGTGTATAATGTTTTTAACTAATTTTTGAGGAGTAGCCTATGAAGAAAAGTTTTATTCACCAACAAGAAGAAATTTCCTTTGTCAAAAATACTTTTACCCAGTATTTGAAAGATAAGTTAGAAGTTGTCGAAGTTCAAGGTCCTATCTTGAGTAGGGTCGGTGATGGGATGCAGGACAACTTATCAGGTGTGGAGAATGCCGTATCGGTCAAGGTTCTCCAAATCCCTGATGCTACTTATGAAGTGGTGCACTCCCTTGCTAAATGGAAACGCCACACCTTGGCTCGCTTTGGTTTCGGTGAAGGGGAAGGTCTTTTCGTCCACATGAAGGCCCTTCGTCCAGATGAGGATTCCTTGGATGCAACCCACTCTGTTTATGTTGACCAGTGGGACTGGGAGAAGGTTATCCCAAATGGTAAGCGTAACATCGTTTATCTAAAAGAAACAGTTGAGAAGATTTATAAGGCTATTCGCCTGACTGAGCTAGCTGTTGAAGCCCGTTATGACATCGAGTCTATCTTGCCAAAACAAATCACCTTTATTCATACAGAAGAATTGGTAGAACGCTACCCAGACTTGACACCGAAAGAACGTGAAAATGCGATTTGTAAAGAATTTGGAGCCGTCTTTTTGATTGGTATCGGTGGCGAGTTGCCAGATGGTAAACCGCACGATGGACGTGCACCAGACTATGATGACTGGACAAGCGAGTCTGAAAATGGCTACAAGGGTCTAAATGGTGATATTCTTGTCTGGAATGAATCTCTGGGTGGAGCCTTTGAGTTGTCTTCTATGGGGATTCGTGTAGATGAAGAAACCCTTCGCCGTCAGGTTGCCATCACAGGTGATGAAGACCGCTTGGAATTGGAATGGCACAAGGCTCTATTGAATGGCCTATTCCCATTGACAATCGGTGGAGGAATTGGACAATCTCGTATGGCCATGTTCCTACTTCGCAAGAGACACATCGGAGAAGTGCAAACAAGTGTTTGGCCTCAAGAAGTCCGCGATACTTACGAAAATATTTTGTAGAGAATCGAACCGCAAGGTTCGGTTTTCTTTCTCTTTTTGTCTATAATTTGGTATAATAAACAGTATGAAAATCGTATCAGGAATCTATGGGGGACGTCCCCTCAAGACACTAGAGGGCAAGACGACAAGACCTACTTCAGATAAGGTTAGGGGCGCCATTTTTAACATGATTGGTCCCTACTTTGAAGGGGGACGAGTCTTGGACCTTTATGCAGGTAGTGGTGGTTTATCTATCGAAGCAGTATCGCGTGGCATGTCCAGCTCTGTTTTGGTGGAGCGAGACCGTAAGGCTCAGACCATCGTGGCTGAAAATATCCAGATGACCAAGGATGTTGGAAAATTTCAACTCCTCAAGATGGATGCAGAGAGGGCATTGGAGCAGGTATCTGGGGAATTTGACCTTATTTTCTTAGACCCTCCTTATGCCAAGGAACAAATGGTAGCAGATATTGAAAAAATGGCTGAGAGAGAGCTTTTTTCTGAAGATGTCATGGTTGTGTGTGAGACGGATAAGGCCGTTGAACTTCCAGAAGAAATTGCCTGCCTGGGTATCTGGAAGGAAAAGATTTATGGAATTAGTAAGGTGACAGTCTATGTCAGATAAGATTGGTTTATTCACAGGCTCATTTGATCCGATGACAAATGGGCATCTGGATATGATTGAACGGGCGAGCAGACTTTTTGATAAGCTCTATGTTGGTATTTTTTTTAATCCCCACAAACAAGGATTTCTCCCTATCGAAAATCGTAAACGGGGATTAGAAAAGGCTTTGGAAGATTTGGGGAATGTTGAAGTCGTCTCTTCTCATGATGAATTGGTAGTTGATGTTGCGAAAAGACTGGGGGCTACTTGCCTAGTGCGTGGTTTGAGGAATGCAGCGGATTTGCAATATGAAGCCAGTTTTGATTACTACAATCATCAACTGTCTCCTGATATAGAAACCATTTATTTACATAGCCGACCTGAACATCTCTATATCAGTTCATCAGGCGTTAGAGAACTTTTGAAGTTTGGTCAGGATATTGCTTGCTATGTTCCCGAGAGTATTTTGGAGGAAATAAGAAATGAAAAAAAAGATTAGATGGCCCTTATATGTCATTGCGGCCTTGATTGTGACCTTCTTGGCATTTGTAGTGCCTTTGCCCTACTATATAGAGGTTCCAGGTGGTTCGGAAGATATTCGCCAAGTTCTTAAAGTCAATGACACAGAAGATCAGGCGGCTGGTGCCTATCAATTCGTTACGGTTGGTGTCCAGCACGCTACTTTAGCCCATATGATTTATGCGTGGTTGACGCCTTTTACAGATATTCGTAGTGCCCAAGAGACCACAGGTGGAACTTCCGATGTTGAATTTATGCGAATCAATCAATTCTACATGCAAACATCACAAAATATGGCCAAGTATCAAGGTCTAAAAACAGCTGGTAAGGATATCGAACTCAAGTACTTTGGGGTTTATGTCTTGAATGTGACGGATAATTCAACCTTTAAAGGGATTCTCAATATCTCTGATACGGTCACAGCAGTCAATGATCAGACCTTTGATAGTTCCAAAGACTTGATTGATTACGTCAGTTCTCAACAATTAGGGGACTCCGTCAAGGTGACCTATGAAGAGGATGGGCAAACCAAGTCTGCAGAAGGAAAGATTATCAGCTTGGAAAATGGCAAAAATGGAATTGGAATCGGCTTGATTGACCGTACAGAAGTAACCAGTGATGTCCCAATTAGTTTTTCAACAGCTGGTATTGGCGGCCCAAGTGCTGGTCTCATGTTTAGTCTAGCTATCTATACTCAAATAGCTCACCCAGATCTTCGTAATGGTCGTATTGTTGCTGGTACAGGTACCATTGACCGCGATGGGAATGTGGGGGATATTGGAGGTATTGATAAAAAAGTTGTAGCTTCGGCTAGGGCAGGTGCCGCTATTTTCTTTGCCCCTGATAATCCTGTTAGCGAAGAAGAACAAAAAGCACACCCGGATGCAAAAAACAACTACCAAACAGCCCTAGAAGCATCCAAAACAATCAAGACAGATATGAAAATCGTGCCCGTTAAAACCCTACAAGATGCAATTGATTACTTGAAAAACAATCCCTAGTTTTTAAGTGAAGTTTCCAAACTAGCGCACAAACAGAGAAGATGGTATAATAGTCAAATGGTTCAATTATTATTCACTCTAAGCAGTCACATGCTCTTTATTTATGTGAGTTTTTACCTTTTAAAGGATCTTGTTAGATGGGAAAAGGTTTTAAAAGTGACAGCTGAGAATACAAGAAAAGTTCGTTTATTAGTAGGTTTTTTCAGCATTGTAATGGGCTATATCTTGAGTTCTTTCTTTATCAGCCTGTATCATTTGTGGCAAGAAGCGCTTAGAGGATTATTATAAAATCAAGAGTAAAGGAAACGAGTATGGACAAAATTGTGGTTCAAGGTGGCGATAATCGTCTGGTAGGAAGTGTAACCATCGAAGGAGCAAAGAATGCAGTCTTGCCCTTGTTGGCAGCGACTATTCTAGCAAGTGAAGGAAAGACCGTCTTGCAGAATGTTCCGATTTTGTCGGATGTCTTTATTATGAATCAGGTAGTTGGTGGTTTGAATGCCAAGGTTGACTTTGATGAGGAAGCCCATCTTGTCAAGGTGGATGCTACTGGCGATATCACTGAGGAAGCCCCTTACAAGTATGTCAGCAAGATGCGCGCCTCCATCGTTGTATTAGGGCCAATCCTTGCCCGTGTGGGTCATGCCAAGGTATCCATGCCAGGTGGTTGTACCATTGGTAGCCGTCCTATTGATCTTCATTTGAAAGGTCTGGAAGCTATGGGGGTTAAGATTAGTCAGACAGCTGGTTACATCGAAGCCAAGGCAGAACGCTTGCATGGCGCTCATATCTATATGGACTTTCCAAGTGTTGGTGCAACGCAGAACTTGATGATGGCAGCGACCCTAGCTGATGGGATGACAGTGATTGAAAATGCTGCGCGTGAGCCTGAGATTGTTGACCTAGCCATTCTCCTTAATGAAATGGGAGCTAAGGTTAAGGGTGCTGGTACAGAGACCATTACCATTACCGGTGTTGAGAAACTTCATGGTACGACTCACAATGTAGTCCAAGACCGTATCGAAGCAGGAACCTTTATGGTAGCTGCTGCCATGACTGGTGGTGATGTCTTGATTAAAGATGCTGTCTGGGAGCACAACCGTCCCTTGATTGCCAAGTTACTTGAAATGGGAGTGGAAGTGACAGAGGAGACGGAAGGGATTCGCGTTCGCTCTCAACTAGAAAATCTAAAAGCTGTTCATGTGAAAACCTTGCCCCACCCAGGATTTCCAACAGATATGCAGGCTCAATTTACAGCCTTGATGACAGTCGCAAAAGGGGAATCAACTATGGTGGAGACAGTTTTCGAAAATCGTTTCCAACATCTAGAAGAAATGCGTCGCATGGGCTTGCATTCTGAGATTATCCGTGATACAGCTCGTATTGTTGGTGGTCAACCTTTGCAGGGAGCGGAAGTTCTTTCTACTGACCTTCGTGCCAGTGCAGCCTTGATTTTGACAGGTTTGGTAGCACAGGGAGAAACTGTAGTTGGTAAATTGGTTCACTTGGATAGAGGTTACTACCGTTTCCATGAGAAATTGGCGCAGCTAGGTGCTAAGATTCAGCGGATTGAGGCAAGTGATGAAGATGAATAAGAAATTAAGCTACGTAGTCAAGCGTTTACTTTTAGTCATCATAGTACTGATTTTAGGTACTCTGGCTCTAGGAATCGGTTTAATGGTAGGTTATGGAATCTTGGGCAAGGGTCAAGATCCATGGGCTATCCTGTCTCCAGCAAAATGGCAGGAATTGATTCATAAACTTACAGGAAATTAGGCTGGAGAACCAGCCTTTTTCTAAAGATAAGGAGAAATATGAACAAAAAAACAAGACAGACACTAATCGGACTGCTAGTGTTATTGCTTTTGTCTACAGGGAGCTATTATATCAAGCAGATGCAGTCGGCACCTAATAGTCCTAAAACCAAGCTTAGTCAGAAAAAACAAGCGTCTGAAGCTCCTAGTCAAGCATTGGCAGAGAGTGTCTTAACAGACGCAGTCAAAAACCAAGTAAAAGGGAGTCTGGAGTGGAACGGATCAGGTGCTTTTATCGTCAATGGTAATAAAACAAACCTAAATGCCAAGGTTTCAAGTAAGCCCTACGCTGATAATAAAACAAAGACGGTGGGCAAGGAGACCGTACCAACCGTGGCTAATGCCCTCTTGTCTAAGGCTACTCGTCAGTACAAGAATCGTGAAGAAACTGGGAATGGTTCGACTTCATGGACTCCTCCAGGCTGGCATCAAGTCAAGAATCTAAAGGGCTCTTATACCCATGCAGTCGATAGAGGTCATCTGTTAGGCTATGCCTTAATCGGTGGTTTGGATGGTTTTGATGCCTCGACAAGCAATCCTAAAAACATTGCTGTTCAGACAGCCTGGGCAAATCAGGCGCAGGCCGAGGATTCGACTGGTCAAAACTACTATGAAAGTAAGGTGCGTAAAGCCTTGGACCAAAACAAGCGTGTCCGTTACCGTGTAACCCTTTACTACGCTTCAAACGAGGATTTAGTTCCTTCAGCTTCACAGATTGAAGCCAAGTCTTCAGATGGAGAATTGGAATTTAATGTTCTAGTTCCCAATGTTCAAAAGGGGCTTCAACTGGATTACCGAACTGGAGAAGTAACTGTAACTCATACTCAATGAAAA
>NZ_VMMV01000027.1:6984-69336 GCF_013277375.1 Streptococcus sp. 3613 | reverse complement strand
GATTTTCATTGAGTATGAAGCAGTAAATGCTGAGGGAGTGGAGGTTTAAACTCTGACATTTGTAAGAGTTGGATCTCCCCTCTTCTATTTTGTTTTTAAATAGGGGTGAAAAGACTTTTTGCTTCTATTTAAAAATAAAATAAGGAGATCAAATCATGAATCTTTTGATTATGGGCTTACCTGGTGCAGGTAAGGGAACTCAAGCAGCAAAAATCGTAGAACAATTCCATGTTGCACATATCTCAACAGGTGATATGTTCCGCGCTGCAATGGCAAATCAAACTGAAATGGGTGTTCTTGCTAAGTCATATATTGACAAGGGTGAATTAGTTCCTGATGAAGTTACAAATGGAATCGTAAAAGAACGTCTTTCACAAGATGATATTAAAGAAACAGGATTCTTGTTGGATGGTTACCCACGTACAATCGAACAAGCTCATGCCTTGGACAAAACATTGGCTGAACTTGGCATTGAACTAGAAGGCGTCATCAATATTGAAGTGAATCCAGATAGCCTCTTGGAACGTTTGAGTGGTCGTATCATCCACCGCGTAACTGGAGAAACTTTCCACAAGGTCTTTAACCCACCAGTTGACTATAAAGAAGAAGATTACTACCAACGTGAAGATGATAAACCTGAGACAGTAAAACGTCGATTGGACGTTAATATTGCTCAAGGAGAACCAATCATTGCTCACTACCGTGCCAAAGGTTTGGTTCATGACATCGAAGGTAATCAAGATATCAATGATGTCTTCTCAGATATCGAAAAAGTATTGACAAATTTGAAATAAAGCGCTTTTCACACTTGCAAAAATCCGCTACAAATGTTATACTGAGATAGTCTGACTTATAATTGTTGTCTCTGTGTCTAGAGGCATCGAATCGAAATTTATGGAGGTGCTTTTGCGTGGCAAAAGACGATGTGATTGAAGTTGAAGGCAAAGTAGTTGATACAATGCCGAATGCAATGTTTACGGTTGAACTTGAAAATGGACATCAGATTTTAGCAACAGTTTCTGGTAAAATTCGTAAAAACTATATTCGTATTTTAGCGGGAGATCGTGTTACTGTCGAAATGAGTCCATATGACTTGACACGTGGACGTATCACTTACCGCTTTAAATAATCGAAAAACTTGGAGGGATAAGAAATGAAAGTAAGACCATCGGTCAAACCAATTTGCGAATACTGTAAAGTTATTCGTCGTAATGGTCGTGTTATGGTAATTTGCCCAGCAAATCCAAAACACAAACAACGTCAAGGATAAGATAGAAAGGAGAAAACATGGCTCGTATTGCTGGAGTTGACATTCCAAATGACAAACGCGTAGTAATCTCATTGACTTATGTTTATGGTATCGGACTTGCAACATCTAAGAAAATTTTGGCTGCTGCTGGAATCTCAGAAGATGTTCGTGTACGTGATCTTACATCAGATCAAGAAGATGCTATCCGTCGTGAAGTGGATGCAATCAAAGTTGAAGGTGACCTTCGTCGTGAAGTAAACTTGAACATCAAACGTTTGATGGAAATCGGTTCATACCGTGGTATCCGTCATCGTCGTGGACTTCCTGTCCGTGGACAAAACACTAAAAACAACGCTCGCACTCGTAAAGGTAAAGCTGTTGCGATTGCTGGTAAGAAAAAATAATATAGGAGGTAAAAGTCTTGGCTAAACCAACACGTAAACGTCGTGTGAAAAAGAATATCGAATCTGGTATTGCTCATATTCACGCTACATTTAATAACACTATTGTTATGATTACTGATGTGCATGGTAATGCAATTGCTTGGTCATCAGCTGGTGCTCTTGGTTTCAAAGGTTCTCGTAAATCTACACCATTCGCTGCTCAAATGGCTTCTGAAGCTGCTGCTAAATCTGCACAAGAACACGGTCTTAAATCAGTTGAAGTTACTGTAAAAGGTCCAGGTTCTGGTCGTGAGTCAGCTATTCGTGCGCTTGCTGCCGCTGGTCTTGAAGTAACAGCAATTCGTGATGTGACTCCAGTGCCACACAATGGTGCTCGTCCTCCAAAACGTCGCCGTGTATAATCATCGCATTACACTGCTTTTCGTTTAAGAGGGAGTAACTAAATGATCGAGTTTGAAAAACCAAATATAACAAAAATTGATGAAAATAAAGATTATGGCAAGTTTGTAATCGAACCACTTGAACGTGGCTACGGTACAACTCTTGGTAACTCTCTTCGTCGTGTACTTCTAGCTTCTCTACCAGGAGCAGCTGTGACATCTATCAATATTGATGGTGTGTTACATGAGTTTGACACAGTTCCAGGTGTTCGTGAAGACGTGATGCAAATCATTCTGAACATTAAAGGAATTGCAGTGAAATCGTACGTTGAAGACGAAAAAATCATCGAACTAGATGTTGAAGGTCCTGCTGAAGTAACAGCTGGTGACATTTTGACAGATAGCGATATTGAAATTGTAAATCCAGATCATTATCTCTTTACAATCGGTGAAGGTTCTTCCCTAAAAGCGACTATGACTGTTAACAGTGGTCGTGGATATGTACCTGCTGATGAAAATAAAAAGGATAATGCACCAGTTGGAACACTTGCTGTAGATTCTATTTATACACCAGTTACAAAAGTCAACTATCAAGTGGAACCTGCTCGTGTAGGTAGCAATGATGGATTTGACAAACTAACCCTTGAAATCTTGACAAATGGAACAATTATTCCAGAAGATGCTTTAGGGCTTTCAGCACGTATTTTGACAGAACATCTTGATTTGTTTACAAATCTTACTGAGATTGCTAAGTCAACTGAAGTGATGAAAGAAGCTGATACTGAATCTGACGATCGTATTTTGGATCGTACGATTGAGGAACTGGACTTGTCTGTGCGTTCATACAACTGTTTGAAACGTGCCGGTATCAATACTGTGCATGATTTGACAGAAAAATCTGAAGCAGAGATGATGAAAGTACGAAATCTTGGACGCAAGAGTTTGGAAGAAGTGAAACTCAAACTCATTGATTTGGGTCTTGGATTAAAAGATAAATAAAGGAGGAATACATGGCTTACCGTAAACTAGGACGCACTAGCTCACAACGTAAAGCAATGCTTCGCGATTTGACAACTGACCTTTTGATCAACGAATCAATCGTGACAACTGAAGCTCGTGCTAAAGAAATCCGTAAAACTGTTGAAAAAATGATTACTCTAGGTAAACGTGGTGATTTGCATGCACGTCGTCAAGCAGCTGCTTTCGTACGTAATGAAATCGCATCTGAAAACTATGATGAAGCAACTGATAAGTACACTTCTACTACAGCACTTCAAAAATTGTTCTCAGAAATCGCACCTCGTTATGCTGAACGTAACGGTGGATACACTCGTATCCTTAAAACTGAACCACGTCGTGGTGATGCAGCGCCAATGGCGATCATCGAATTAGTATAAAATCATCAATTTTGTTGAGTGTTATGATGATGGAGTCTTGTGCTCTTAGTCTAGCTCTGGTCTACCGCTAGGATTTCGGTCCTAGCGGGAACACTCATCATAAGTTGGGATAGTAGACGCTTGTTTACGAAATTGTTTTTTGCTTAAGAACAACTTCGTAAGCAGGCGTTTTTGAGTATTTTCGTTAGAATTATGCTATACTATTTGAAAAGAATCCTGTTTAATGTTCAGGTTTCTTATTTTAAGAAGAATTGGAGTTTGCTTATGAAAGCGATTATAACTGTTGTCGGTAAAGATAAATCTGGAATTGTTGCAGGTGTTTCTGGTAAAATTGCAGAATTGGGTTTGAATATTGATGATATCTCTCAAACTGTTTTGGATGAATATTTCACGATGATGGCTGTTGTATCTAGTGATGAAAAGCAGGATTTTACTTATCTGCGAAATGAGTTTGAAACTTTTGGGCAAATTTTGAATGTGAAAATCAATATTCAGAGTGCAGCGATTTTCGAAGCTATGTATAATATCTAGGAGGTGCATATGGATATTAGACAAGTTACTGAAACTATCTCCATGATTGAGGAGCAAAACTTCGATATCAGAACCATTACCATGGGGATTTCCCTTTTGGACTGTATCGATCCAGATATCAATCGTGCTGCAGAGAAAATTTATCGAAAGATTACGAGCAAGGCCGCTAATTTAGTGGCTGTTGGTGATGAAATTGCGGCTGAGTTGGGAATCCCTATCGTTAATAAGCGTGTATCGGTGACTCCTATTTCTCTGATTGGAGCAGCGACAGATGCGACGGACTACGTGGTTCTGGCAAAAGCGCTTGATAAGGCTGCGAAAGAGATTGGAGTGGACTTTATTGGTGGTTTCTCTGCCTTGGTACAAAAAGGTTATCAAAAGGGAGATGAGATTCTCATCAATTCTATTCCTCGTGCTTTGGCTGAAACGGACAAGGTATGCTCGTCAGTCAATATCGGCTCAACCAAGTCTGGTATCAATATGACGGCTGTCGCAGATATGGGACGTGTTATCAAGGAAACGGCAACTCTATCTGATATGGGGGCAGCTAAGTTGGTTGTATTCGCTAATGCTGTTGAGGACAATCCATTTATGGCGGGTGCCTTCCATGGTGTTGGGGAGGCAGATGTTATCATCAATGTCGGAGTTTCTGGTCCTGGTGTGGTGAAACGTGCCCTGGAAAAAGTTCGTGGAGAGAGCTTTGATGTAGTAGCAGAAACGGTCAAGAAGACTGCCTTTAAAATCACTCGGATCGGTCAATTGGTTGGTCAAATGGCCAGTGAGAGACTGGGTGTGGAGTTTGGTATTGTGGACTTGAGTTTGGCGCCAACTCCTGCGGTTGGAGATTCTGTTGCACGTGTCCTTGAAGAAATGGGGCTAGAAACAGTTGGTACGCATGGAACGACGGCTGCCTTGGCTCTCTTGAATGACCAAGTTAAAAAGGGTGGAGTGATGGCCTGCAACCAAGTCGGTGGTTTGTCTGGTGCCTTTATTCCTGTTTCCGAGGATGAGGGAATGATTGCTGCAGTGCAAAATGGCTCTCTTAATTTGGAAAAACTAGAAGCTATGACGGCTATCTGTTCTGTTGGTTTGGATATGATTGCCATCCCAGAAGATACACCTGTTGAAACCATTGCGGCTATGATTGCGGATGAGGCTGCAATTGGTGTCATTAACATGAAAACAACAGCTGTTCGTATCATTCCAAAAGGAAAAGAAGGCGATATGATTGAGTTTGGTGGCCTATTAGGAACTGCACCTGTTATGAAAGTCAATGGAGCTTCGTCTGTTGATTTCATCTCTCGTGGAGGACAAATCCCAGCACCAATTCATAGTTTTAAAAATTAAGAAAATAGGAGAAATTCATGAAAAAAGAAATGAAACATGCTTTAGTAGCTTTAGGACTGTCGACTTCACTAGTCCCAACTTTTGCTAGTCAAGTAGTTTATGCGCAAGAAAATGATATTGATTCTAGTAATGAGAGTTTTTACAAAACACGGGCAGATTTAAAGAGTGCAGTTAGAAATTATTCTGAACAAGTAAAGAAAAAAATATTAAAAGAAATTGATGATATTGATTGGTATACTGTACAATTTAAAGAGGTTGATGTTTTAAAACTCAAGAATGCCATAGTTAAAAAATAGATGAGGTGATAGAGGAGAGAGAGGAAAATATAAATAGATTTTCAAAAAGAGATCATTACTATTCGTCTGACATAGAAGGAACTATTAATAGAATGAAAGGTGATATGCCTAACTCTTTAGAATATGTTTTTGATATTGCTAGAATAAAAAAATTTGACTTACTACTTCAGCAAGTAGAAAAAGATAGTAATTTATACTCATCTGTTGAGAAGGAAAAACTAATTAGCGATTTAAAAAGTTTTTACGGACCATTAACAGGCTGGTCGTTACCTCGGTCTCGTCATTTTGGCGATGATGAGCCATACAATGATAGTAACTTAACATTAAAAGAGTATGTTCAAAAATTATCAACTTTTTATAACAAAGTTGATAAATGGAGCCCTAGTTTAATTCCTACGGAAAAAAATATCAGAGAAATTAATGCTGTTGCTTTCATGGAGAAGACAGCCATTAGTAATGATGATACACTTTCAAAAGCAGATAAAGTTTCTATGTTTAGTAAGATTGATGATATAGTTGAAGAGGGGATACACAAAATCAGGAAAGAAGCAGGTCTTGTATATAAGGAAGAGACTGTAAGACACATGTTATCCCCTGAAGAGTTATCTGTCTTTACTAAGCGTATCGAAGATGTTTACCAAGGAAAAGCTAAGCCTAAGGTGACAAAAGAAGAGGCTATTCAAGCAGTTTCTACTGGAACTTCATCCTCAGTTTCAACTTCATCTCAAGCTATTATTACCTCTAATGGAGAGACTAAGAAAAATCATCAAGCAAGTAAGTGGTTTAAAGAGTCTGGCAAATGGTACTATAATGACCTTTCTGGCAATCTTGTAAGAAACCGTTGGGTAGGCCGTTATTATCTAAAATCAGATGCTTCAATGGCTGCAAGTGAATGGATTTATGATGAAGACTATAAGAGCTGGTTTTATGTAGATTCAACTGGTAGTTATGTGGAGAAAGCTTGGCAGGGAGAATACTACCTAAAACGTGGCGGTTACATGGCTAAGAGTGAGTGGGTATTTGATTCTCAGTATGATAGTTGGTATTATCTGAACCAAGATGGTAAGTACGCTCGTAATCAATGGATTAAAGACGGAGATAAGTGGTATTACTTGTTAGCTGATGGGAAATTGGCAAAAAATATGACCATTAACGGCTATAAAGTAAATGAAAAAGGTGAATGGGTATAATTTTTTAAGCTCTATTTAAGGTTAGCTGTGTATACTATAATCATTAAATAAAGACCTCCTAATATTATTTGAAACAGATAATACTGATTTAGTTTGAATTTGATTTTCATCTAATATCTTTATTTAATAGAACTCCTAAACTTTTTCATAATAATCTCCTGCAAAAGTCACCTGTCTGGGTGGCTTTTGTTTTATCATCCATGATATAATAGAAGCAAACGGAGGACGGAAAATGGTAAAAGTACGATTGTATTTGGTACGTCATGGCAAGACCATGTTTAACACGATTGGTCGCGCGCAAGGTTGGAGTGATACTCCCTTAACAGCTGAAGGTGAGCTAGGAATTCAAGAATTAGGAATCGGTTTGCGAGAATCTGGTCTACAGTTTGAGCGCGCTTATTCCAGTGATTCTGGTCGCACCATTCAGACTATGGGAATTATACTTGAGGAGCTTGGACTGCAAGGGAAAATCCCTTATCGCATGGACAAGCGTATCAGAGAATGGTGTTTTGGTAGCTTTGATGGAGCCTACGATGGCGATCTTTTCATGGGCATTATTCCTCGTATCTTTAATGTGGACCACGTTCACCAATTATCTTATGCGGAACTGGCTGAGGGCTTGGTAGAGGTTGATACAGCTGGTTGGGCTGAAGGATGGGAAAAACTCAGTGGTCGAATCAAGGAAGGTTTTGAAGCGATTGCCAAAGAAATGGAAGAACAAGGCGGGGGCAACGCCCTTGTCGTCAGCCATGGAATGACCATTGGAACCATTGTTTATCTGATCAATGGTATGCATCCGCATGGCCTCGATAATGGTAGCGTGACGATCCTTGAATATGAGAACGGCCAGTTTAGCGTAGAGGTTGTTGGTGACTGTAGTTACCGAGAGCTAGGATGGGAGAAGATGGAAGCGACCTCTATTTAATACTCTTCGAAAATCTCTTCAAACCGCGTCAACGTAGTCTTGTCGTAGATATGGTTACTGACNNTTTGATTTTCATTGAGTATAATCAGTCTAGACTTGCTTGCTATGAACTAGGGATTTGATAGGAATATCAAGATAAGAAAAAACAGCTGAGGGTAATCCTTTCGGCTGTTTTTGATGGGGGAAACTAAAGTGTAATGCTGTTGCTTTTAGAGATTTTCATAAACAAGAGCAAGGAACCTACTGTTAGAATAGTCAAGATAGTTGACAAGGCTGCGGCTACACCGTAATTCCCTCTGAGAACCTCTGTATAAATGGCTACAGTCATTGTTCTTGTTTTGACATTGTAGAGGAGGATAGAAGTAGAGAGTTCTGAAATCATTGTGACCCAAGATAAGATGGCTCCAGAAATAATACCAGATAGCATCATTGGAGTTGTAATCTTGGCAAAGGTATTGAGACGACTACTTCCTAAGCTTTCCGCGGCTTCTTCAATACTTGGTGCTATTTGTTGCAAACTAGCAACAGATGAGCGAATAGTATAAGGTAATCTTCTGACAGATAGGGACATAATCAAGATGAAAGCAGTTCCTGTAATCATAAGAAATCCACTTCCAAATAGGCCAGTATTGAAGGAAGAAATGAAGGCAATCCCTAGAACGGTTCCTGGTACAATATAAGGGACCATACTGAGGCTGTCAATTAAGTTTGTAAATAAATTCCGTTTTCTAACGGCTAGGTAGGAGATAAATGTTGCAAATAGGACAACTAGAACTAAGGCAATCAAAGGGATACGAATAGTATTGAAAATAGCAGATCCCATACGATTGAAAGCTACCTTGTAACTGTTTAGAGAATAGCCTTTGACAAATACCATACCTGATGTTTTTAGGAAAGAAGTATAAATCAAGTAGACTTGAGGTAGAACAGAGAACAAGATAATTCCGTAGACTGTTGCATAAATGGCAACCATTTTTCCTTTTGTGGTTTTTTTAGGCTCAATTGGATGGAGCGAATTCATACTGAAACTGTAGCGGTTTGAAATGTATTTTTGGATAAGGAAGATTGCCAAGGCAATGATAATCGCCATAATTGCTAAAGCAGATGCAAAAGCAGAATTTCCTCCAACCTCGCTAATAAATTGAGTATAAATCAAGACGGGGAAAGTCCGATATCCTTCACCAATCAACATAGGCGTTCCAAAGTCTGAGAATGCTCTCATAAATACAAGTAGGGCAGCAGCTAGTAAGGTTGGAACTAGGAGAGGCAAAACAACCGTTACGATACGCTTAAATCCGAAGGAACCCATGCTTTCAGCAGCTTCAAGTAGAGAATTGTCAATACTTTTCATTGTCCCAGCAACGTATAGAAATACCAGTGGGAATAGTTGCAGTGTAAAGACAAGTACAATTCCTTTGAATCCATAAATATCGATAGCTGGAAGATGAAGGGTATTTGTCAGGAATTTAGTAATGACCCCATTTCGTCCTAGCAAGAGAATCCAGGAGTAGGCTCCCACGAAAGGAGCTGACATGGAAGCAATGATAATCAATATTTGTAGAAATTTCTTTCCCTTGAAGTCATACATAGAGAAGAGATAAGCTAATAGGGTTCCTACAACTAAGGAAGTGACAGTAGCGGTAATGGAAACCTTGAAACTGTTGACGAGTGTCTCAGAGTAGTAGGCTTTACTAAAGAAAGTGACAAAATTAGCTAGTGAGAATTGTCCTTCATGTATGAGTGCTTGCTTGAGCACGGTAACGATAGGATAAACGAGAAAGACAAGATAAGTAAGAAAGATGAAGAAAGAGGAGGCTGTCCAAATATTTAGTTTTTTACGTTCCATGGTTGACTCCTTTTATCAGGTTTTGTGAACCATCTGCAGAAAAGACGTTTAATTTTTGAGTATTGATTCGTAGACGAATACGATCGCCTTTTTGTAGATCTTCTTCAAAAGTTGATTCTTCGCTAACTTGAATTTTTGAGGCAAATCCTGTTTCGATGAAGTATTCAGTATTCAGTCCAAGATAGACGCTATCGCTAATAGTGCCTTCAATATCTCCAGATTCATCTTTGATAAACTCTTCAGGACGAATACTTACATGAATAGCTTGTGCTTCAGCCTGATCAAGGGCTGGCATTCGAAGAGCATAGCCATCTGAAAAGACGATATAAGCGCCGTCGCTCCGTTTTTCAAGATTGGCAGGGATGATATTTGTGCGTCCGATAAAGGTTGCTACAAACTCATTAGCTGGTTTATGATAGAGTTCTTTTGGCCGACCGATTTGTTGGATGACTCCGTCTTTCATAACAGCAATTTGATCTGAAATAGCCATGGCTTCTTCTTGGTCGTGGGTTACATAGACGGTTGTAATTCCCACTTCGTGTTGGATTTCTCGAATGGCTTGACGCATATCCAAGCGAAGTTTGGCATCCAGATTACTAAGTGGCTCGTCCATGAGGAGAACACTTGGATTAACCGCTAAGGCACGTGCCAAGGCGACACGTTGTTGCTGTCCACCACTGAGTTTATCGGGCTTCCGATCCGCATATTGAGCAATTTGCATGAGTTCAAGATACTTGTTGGTCTGTTGTATCAATTCTTCTTTAGGGACTTTCTTTTGCTTGAGACCAAAAGCAACATTATCTCGGACAGTCAAATGTGGGAAAATAGCGTAGTTTTGGAAAACCATTCCGATATTGCGTTTGCTGGGTTCCATATTATTGATTTTTGTATCATCGAAGTAAAATTCTCCACCTTCGATACTGTTGAAACCTGCAATCATACGAAGAAGGGTCGTTTTCCCACACCCTGAAGGTCCAAGAAGGGTAAAGAGACTTCCTTTTGGAATTGTAATGTTCAAATTCTCAATAACAGGGACATCGTGATAGATTTTTTTGGCGTTAATAATTTTGATCTCACTCATAGTGAACCTCTTTTACTGTTTAGATTGGATATCTGTAAAGACTTCGTTGTATTTCTTAACAATATCTGATTTATTCTTGATGACATAATCATAATCTTCAGTGAGTGTTTTGATTTTGTCAATTGGTTTCATATTTTCGCTTGTTTTAGCATTTTTACGAACAGGACGGTTAGTAGTGGTTGTACCAAGTGTATCTTGTACTTCTTGAGAGATAATAAAATCGATAAATTTCTTGGCATTTTCCATATTTTTCGCTTTTTTAACGATAGCAGCACTAGCAGGTAGGAAGACGGTTCCTTCTTTTGGATAGACTACCTTAATGTTAGCTCCGTCATTTAAGAGTTTAACTGCTGGATCTTCATAAGAGAGACCAACAGCCATTTCTCCGTCAGCGACTGCCTTATAGACACCAGATGAACTTGAACCGATTTTCCCATCAATAAGTGTGAAGAGATCTTTTACATAAGACCAAGCCTTATCATCTTTGTAACCACCTTGAGCTTGTAGCATATTTGTTAATTGAGCAAAGGCGCTAGAAGAGTTTGCTGGGTCAGCAGTTGCGATTTTTCCTTTTAGTTCAGGTTTGAGAAGGTCGCTATATCCTTCAATGTTCATGCCTTTCGTTAAATCAGGATTGACGATTAAAACACTACCATCTAGTGTATAAGGAGTAGAGTAGCCAGTTGTGTTTTGATATTCTTTGATAACATTATCATTTTCTTTTGAAGTATAGTTTTCAAAGAGTTCTCCGTGGGTAGCATATTGTGTATAAGAACCACCAAAGATGACATCAGCTACAGGAGCTTCTTTTTCTGACTCTAGTTTTTTGAAAAGTTCTCCAGTACCAGCTTGAATCAGTTCTACTTTGATACCATATTTTTCTTCAAAGGCAGGAATAGTTGCTCCAATTAAGCCCTCTGAGTTTGGTGAATAAACGACTAGCGAATCGCCGTCTCCTTTATCAGATGAACCGCCATCGGCAGATTCATTAGAAGAACAAGCAGCAAGACCAAAAAGAGCTAGTCCGCAAGCAGCATAATACATCCATTTCTTTTTCATGATGGATACCTCCGTTGTGTTATTTAAGTTTATTTTAAAACAGTGTAAGCGTTTTTAAAACCGACAATTCTATTCTATTAGAGTAAAATTCTCTACAAAAAGAAGAATAGCTTATTTTACTATTCTTCCGAGTGATTTCAATTCCTTTGGGGAAATATGGAGGTACTTTTTAAATACTTTGGCAAAATATTTATAGTCTGAAAATCCAACTTGGTCAGAAATGTCGCTTAGAGGGGAGTTGGGAGATTCAGCCATCTTATCTATAGCTTGTTTCAGACGATATTGTAAGATATATTCATTTAGAGTCATGGGGAAGTCTTCTTTGATAACTTTATATAGATAGCTTTCGCTATAGCTTAAAGCTTCAGCAATAGTCGCAATCGTAAAATGCTCTGCATAATGCTTGTGGACAAAGGAAATAATTTGTTGAATGATTTGGTTTTGTGTATCAACCTGTTGGATAGAGGTGAGTAAAGTTTGATATTCTTCTAAAAAAGGAGTTTCTTGATAGGTGCTACCTTGTAATCGCAAAACAATGTTTTGAAGACATTCTGTCAATTCCTTGGTGTCAATTGGTTTGGATAAGAAATCCACTGCTCCATATTGCATGGCTTTTTTGGCATTTTGAAAATCGTTATAACCTGATAAGATAACTTTTTCATAGGGGAGGGTACGAGTGGCTTCGAACATCATAAAAGCATCCATAATTGGCATTGTGATGTCTGTTAAGACAATATGAGGTTCTTTTTCTTGGATGAGTTTCATTCCCTCTTGACCGTGACTGGCAGTTCCTACGACTTGGATACCTAAGGCAGAGTAGTCTACGGCAATCTCTAGCCATTTTCGGATGAGGTGTTCGTCTTCTACGATAATGAGCTTAAACATGAGTTAGTCCTTTCGTTACAAATTTGACCCAAGTTTCTCCTTGGCGATTGACTCCTAGATCTAGCTGGACATCAGAAAAGAAATTGCTCAATCGTTTGTAGCTGTTCACGATGCCATGCTGGGTATGAGGGCTTTCTAAAGAGTCTAAAATAGCGAGTCGCTCTTGTTTGGTGAGTCCTCCAGCATTATCTTTGACTAAAAAAGTTAGAGAATCTGCTTCCAAGGTAATTTGGATATCAATATGAAGATCAATACGGTATTGCATCCCATATTTTATAGCATTTTCTACTAGAGGAAGCAAGAAAAGTTTAGGAATAGGTTGATTATCAACAGTTTCTGGGCAGACAATATCATAAGAAAAGTGCTCAAAACGAATCTTATGAATCATCAGGTAATCCTCTATAATCTTTAAATCCTGACAAATGGTTGTTTCTTTTTCTAAATCGGTGATACTGTAGCGAAGAATGCGCGTGAGATTTTGAATCAGGTCTTGTGTGAGGGCGGCATCCATTAAAGAAGTAATTTTAATTGTCTCAAGTGTATTGTAGAGAAAATGAGGATTGAACTGAGCTTCCAGCATTTTTCTTTCAAAAATCCACTTTTCTTTTTCTATAGTTAGCATTTTTTGATGAAGTTGATCTAATTCATACAACATATTGTTGATTTTTTCTGCCATAAACTCAAACTCATCACCTGTTTGTAGAGAAAGCCTTTTTTCTGCTTGTTTAGGAATTTCTTGAAGTTGGTAAACCAAACTTTCAATAGGAACAGCATTGTGTGTAGCAATCTTATGAGCAATTCGTCTTGCTTGCCAGAAGTAGAGGAAGAATATACATAAGGTGAGAATGGAGGCTAGGCCGAGTAAGCTAGGAATAGGAAAAAAGGATTGAAAAGTATAGATTGAAAAAATAGCACCAACTTTTTCTTTTTGAACAATAAGCGGTTCATTCGCATACCAGTGGGTGCGAGAGTGTAGGAGTTTTTCATCCAATTTTTCAAGAGTGGAACGAGTAAACTGATTTGTATTGTTGGAAAACATATTTCCAAAGCTATCGGTAATGATGTATTTGGAATTGATCATTGGGAAACTTGAAATGAAATCATTCTCATTTACGAAAGCAATAGTATAGGCCTTAACTCGTTGGTTTTGAAGTAGTGGTTTGATAAAGAGTGTGTAATGTTGCTTATCTGAAGAGAGTGCAATTTTTTCTGTCACTTTTTCTTGAGAAGGATTTTGAATGAGCAGTTTTAGATAGTAGGGTGATAAAATACTTTCTTGATGATTTCGATTGGTACTAAATAGTAATTCACCTGTATCGTTTAGAATAATGAGGTCAGAACTAAGCTTCAATCTAGCTTTTGTCTCGTAAAATAAGCTAAAGACTTCTCTCTCTGTGTGTTTGCCGTCCAAAAATTCAGGAATCATTTTATGGTTCATAGTAGTCAGGAGCTCATTATTTGCTTCTTTCATTTCTTGAACCTGTTTGACAATCTGTCTCGTATCTTTGGAGAGTTGCTGCTTTTGTAAAAAATAGGAAAAACCAAAAAGTAAAATGAGTAGTAAAAGAGAGGTCACAAAGGCTGCGATAGAGCTTCTATGGAGAATTTCTTTTTGGAGCGATTTTTTAAAGGAATGAGACATCTGCTACCTCCTTGGAAGGGTTTTCTGTTATAAGTATAGCAGTTTAAAAATTTTAGAGCAAGGTAAAATAGAAAAGTATAGAATAGAACGAGACCAAATTCCCTCAAAAATGGTATAATAGTAACATCACAAAATTGGAGAGAGACCATGAGTTTTTACAATCATAAAGAAATTGAGCCTAAGTGGCAGGGCTACTGGGCAGAACATCATACATTTAAGACAGGAACAGATGCATCAAAACCTAAGTTTTATGCTCTTGATATGTTCCCTTATCCGTCTGGAGCTGGTCTGCACGTAGGACACCCAGAAGGTTATACTGCAACCGATATCCTCAGTCGTTACAAACGTGCGCAAGGCTACAATGTTCTTCACCCAATGGGTTGGGATGCTTTTGGTTTGCCTGCAGAGCAATACGCTATGGATACTGGTAATGACCCAGCAGAATTTACGGCGGAGAACATTGCCAACTTCAAACGCCAAATCAATGCGCTTGGATTTTCTTATGACTGGGATCGTGAAGTCAACACAACAGATCCAAACTACTACAAGTGGACGCAATGGATTTTCACCAAGCTTTACGAAAAAGGCTTGGCCTATGAAGCGGAAGTGCCAGTAAACTGGGTTGAGGAATTGGGAACAGCCATCGCCAACGAAGAGGTCCTTCCTGATGGAACGTCTGAGCGTGGAGGCTATCCAGTTGTCCGCAAGCCAATGCGCCAATGGATGCTCAAAATCACGGCTTACGCAGAGCGCTTGCTCAATGACTTAGATGAACTAGATTGGCCAGAGTCTATCAAGGACATGCAACGCAACTGGATCGGGAAATCAACTGGTGCTAATGTAACCTTCAAGGTTAAGGGAACTGATAAGGAATTCACAGTCTTTACCACTCGTCCTGATACTCTTTTCGGTGCGACTTTCACTGTTTTGGCTCCTGAGCATGAATTAGTAGACGCTATCGTAAGTTCAGAGCAAGCAGAAGCAGTTGCAGACTACAAACACCAAGCTAGCCTCAAATCTGACTTGGCTCGTACAGACCTTGCCAAGGAAAAAACTGGGGTCTGGACAGGTGCTTATGCCATCAACCCTGTCAATGGCAAGGAAATTCCAATCTGGATTGCGGACTATGTTCTTGCTAGTTATGGAACAGGTGCGGTTATGGCTGTGCCTGCCCACGACCAACGTGACTGGGAATTTGCCAAACAATTTGACCTTCCAATCGTCGAAGTACTTGAAGGTGGAAACGTTGAAGAAGCTGCCTACACAGAAGATGGCCTTCATGTTAATTCAGACTTCCTAGATGGATTGAACAAAGAAGACGCAATTGCCAAGATTGTGGCTTGGTTGGAAGAAAAAGACTGTGGACAAGAGAAGGTTACCTACCGTCTCCGCGACTGGCTCTTTAGCCGTCAACGTTACTGGGGTGAGCCAATTCCAATCATTCATTGGGAAGATGGAACTTCAACAGCTGTCCCTGAAAGTGAATTGCGACTTGTCTTGCCTGTAACCAAGGACATCCGTCCTTCAGGTACTGGTGAAAGTCCACTAGCTAACTTGACAGATTGGCTTGAAGTGACTCGTGAGGATGGCGTCAAAGGTCGTCGTGAAACCAATACTATGCCACAGTGGGCAGGTTCAAGCTGGTACTACCTCCGCTATATTGACCCACACAATACTGAGAAATTGGCCGATGAGGATCTTCTCAAACAATGGTTGCCAGTAGATATCTACGTGGGTGGTGCAGAGCATGCCGTTCTTCATTTGCTTTACGCTCGTTTCTGGCACAAATTCCTCTATGACCTTGGTGTTGTTCCAACAAAAGAGCCATTCCAAAAACTCTTTAACCAAGGGATGATTTTGGGAACAAGCTACCGTGACCACCGTGGGGCTCTTGTGGCAACCGATAAGGTTGAAAAACGTGACGGTTCTTTCTTCCATGTGGAAACAGGAGAAGAGTTGGAGCAAGCACCAGCCAAGATGTCTAAATCCCTCAAGAACGTTGTTAACCCAGACGATGTGGTGGAACAATACGGTGCCGATACCCTTCGTGTCTATGAAATGTTCATGGGACCACTTGATGCTTCGATTGCTTGGTCAGAAGAAGGTCTGGAAGGAGGCCGTAAGTTCCTTGACCGTGTTTACCGTTTGATTACAAGCAAGGAAATCCTTGCGGAAAACAATGGCGCTCTTGATAAGGTCTACAATGAAACAGTCAAATCTGTTACTGAGCAAATCGAGTCTATGAAGTTCAACACAGCTATTGCCCAACTTATGGTCTTTGTCAATGCGGCTAACAAGGAAGACAAGCTCTATGTTGACTATGCCAAAGGATTTATCCAATTGATTGCCCCATTTGCACCTCACTTGGCAGAAGAACTTTGGCAAACAGTTGCAGCAACAGGTGAGTCAATCTCTTACGTAGCTTGGCCAACATGGGACGAAAGCAAACTAGTTGAAGACGAAGTCGAAATTGTTATCCAAATCAAAGGAAAAGTCCGTGCTAAAGTCATGGTTGCTAAAGACCTATCACGCGAAGAATTGCAAGAAATTGCTCTAGCGGATGAAAAAGTCAAAGCAGAAATTGACGGTAAGGACATCGTGAAAGTGATTAGTGTACCGAATAAATTGGTTAACATTGTTGTGAAATAAAAAGAAGTAACTCTAGAGTATGAACTTTAGAATAGGTCAGAATGAATAGATTAGTGAACGATAGCAGGAAGTGTGAAATTTTATTATTTAAGATTTCTATTATTGTAGTGTCAGTTATAGTATTAGTAATGTCAATAGTGGGTGCATATTATTTTAAAAATTGTCTTTGGGACAAGGAAAGTTTAAATTTGACACTCACTTTAGACACTCTCTTTGCAGTTTTTATTACTTTCTTTAGTTTTTCAAATGATAAATCAAGCAATATTTTTGGAATATCTCCAAATGAAATTATAAGGACACAGTCTGAAGTGTATCAATTTTTATTTACAAAATCTTTTGCAACTCTATTAATAGTGACAAATTTGTTATCCATTATTCATTATTTTGGAGCCAAAAATTTAATAGTTTCTTTTAATGAAACTTATCCTCGTATTCAATCCAGTGTTGGTATCATGTGGCTACCACTGTTTGGTATTCTGATAATCTATTTTATTTGGCTCTTAATAGAGGGATTAAAATATATCAGAAAAATAAATTATATTATTCAAAATAGGGAAATAATCTATTTTTATTCGCAGGTAAAAGTTGTAGATAAACTTACTGATTCTGAATCGAAAAAATACGGTGAATATATTGATTTGTACGAATCGTGTCGTCAGAACAATTTAAGTGTTCTACTTAACTTTCTTCAAAATTCGGATGATAAACGAGGAGTTATTGCTAGTAACTCAGTGAGAATTATGTTTGAATCTTTGGATAAAGCAGACCAAATTGCGGCCCTGAATATTTGTAGAAACTATGTAGCACGAGAAAATGTTTTAAATAAAGAAGATGCAGAAAAATTGTTAAATGAAATTGATAAAAAACTTGAAATTAGCAGATAGGACAATTCAAATAGAGTTGAGTAAAAAGTTTGAAAAGTGAAACAAGGAGAAAGCTATGCCAGTAAATGAATATGGTCAGATGATTGGTGAGTCAATGGAAGGTTATACACCCGGTGCACTGCCTTCTATTGATTTCTTAGAAGGGCGTTATGCTAGGATAGAGGCTCTCTCGGTAGAAAAACATGCGGAGGATTTGCTAGCTGTTTATGGCCCGGATACTCCTCGGGAGATGTGGACCTATCTTTTTCAGGAGCCAGTAGCAGATATGGGGGAGCTGGTTAGCCTTTTAAATCAGATGTTGGCTCGTAAGGACCGTTTTTACTATGCAATCATAGACAAGGCGACTGGTAAGGCTTTGGGAACTTTTTCTCTCATGCGCATTGACCAGAATAACCGAGTAATAGAAGTCGGAGCAGTCACTTTTTCTCCAGAGCTAAGGGGTACACGGATAGGAACTGAGGCTCAGTATCTCCTAGCTCGCTATATTTTTGAGGAGCTAAACTATCGTCGCTATGAGTGGAAATGCGATGCTCTTAACCTGCCATCCAGACGAGTTGCGGAGCGTTTGGGATTTGTCTATGAAGGAACCTTCCGCCAGGCGGTGGTTTATAAGGGACGGACGAGGGATACGGATTGGTTGTCTATGATTGATAAGGACTGGCCTCAAGTCAAAGATCGTTTGGAAACATGGCTGCGTCCTGAAAATTTTGATAAAAATGGACAGCAGTACAAGAGCTTGAGAGAACTTTAAGAGGTGTTGAGATGATTACTATTAAAAAGCAAGAAATTGTCAAGCTAGAGGATGTTTTGCATCTCTATCAGGCTGTCGGTTGGACAAATTATACCCATCAACCAGAGATGCTGGAGCAGGCCTTATCGCATTCATTAGTAATTTATCTGGCACTTGATGGTGATGCTGTGGTGGGCTTGATTCGTTTGGTTGGAGATGGATTCTCATCAGTTTTTGTACAGGATTTGATTGTTTTACCAATCTATCAGCGTCAAGGGATTGGTAGTGCCCTAATGAAAGAGGCCTTAAAAGATTACAAAGATGCTTATCAAGTCCAGCTGGTGACAGAAGAGACAGAAAAAAACGTGGGATTTTATCGTTCTATGGGCTTTGAAATCTTATCCACCTATAATTGTATAGGGATGACTTGGGCGAATCGAGAAAAATAACAAAACTTGTTTTTTCTTAAGCAAAGTTTAAGGATGGTCTAGTACTATATAGTCATTAAATAAAGACCTCCTAACTTTATTTAATGAAATCCTAAAACTTTTTTTCATCATAATCTCCTAATGAAGTCACCTAATCAGGTGGCTTTTTGTGAGGTGATAGTGATAGTGATTTTCTGCAAAATGGTAGAATCTGAGAAAAGTTAAGCTAGTTTTAAGCTTCGTCTTGTATCATATAGTTATTAAATAAAGACCTCCTAACTTTATTTAATAAAATCCTAAACTTTTCTTTTTCATAATAATCTCCCTTAACTCCACCCGATCAGGTGGAGTTTTTTGGCTCTATTTCAGGCTTTTGGGGACTATTCTAAAAATCATTTTTCGATATTTTTCGGTATTTTTCGGATTTTGGTCGGGGAATTGGCGGGGGCTTTTTTAGCGAATATGATTAAGAAATAGGTCTGTTGTACCTTCAGCTACTTCAACCTCACTTTGAATGTAAGTGACTGTTAATTGAAGGACTAGAACTACTGTAATAATGATTTTGCTTGTCCAGTAGTGGCGTATTAAATGAGGAGTGACATATAAGATTGTCTCTTCGTTTACTAAATCAAAATTTCTATGAAATTGATAGAATCCCTAATTTTCTCTTAAACTTGAAAGTCTTGTTGTAAAGTGGTTAAAGCTTGAGAAGCTGAGGATGTAAAGTTTTGACAAATTTTGTGAACTGTGAGATAATGGAGAGGAATTAAGGATTAGTTCTATATCATGGACTAGAAAAGACCCCAAGCTAACTTCCACATTAAGCTTGGGGTCTTTTTTGACACTATCTATCTTTGTTTAGCCATTTATCGACTAAGCGAAGGATGACACCGACCACAATCGGTCCGATGATAGTTTTAAGGATTAGTTCCATCATGGGCTATCTCACCTCCTTTCGCAGGCGGTGTAGCAGTGCCGTAGAATATTATACCATAAAGTAATCTACTCTCTCATATTATACTAAAGTCAAAAAACATCTTATAATAGTAGTTATGAAACTCACAAACGAAGAAACACAAAAAATTGAAAAACTCCTAAGAGATTCATCGTACGCCGAATACCACAAACGTCTATAGATTATATTTTATTCAAAAGAGTTATAAGGAAATCATGGATCTGCTAGATTGCAATAAAACAACTGTTTGGAGGAATTTGAAAAATATAAGGAGTTTGTATGCTCTTCTTCAAGAGACTCGTGGTGGACGTCATAGAGAATATAGGACTTACGAAGAAGAACAAGCATTTCTAAAACGTCATATAGAAACTGCTCAAGCTGGGGAATTTGTAACTGTCAATCAGTTATTTGCATCCTATCAAAAAGAGATTAGTCGCACTTCTACACGTGATGGTTGCTATTATCTCCTGAAATGCCATGGTTGGCGAACGGTCACTCCTCGACCTGAACATCCCAAGAAGGCAGACGCTCAGACAATTGAGTATGAACAAGAATCACCTCATTTGTCTTAGAGTGCTATATTTTAGAAAAATTGAAATGGCAAAGTTCTTTTGAGATAATTTTGTTAGTTGAAATTGTTTAGCTAGGCTCAGTGATTGAAACTTTTTAAATCGCATTTATTTAAAAAAATTAAAATTACCCTCAAAAATGCTTTTTTTTTTTAGGAAATATAATATAATAGTTGAAAAAGATTAAAGGAGATTTCTTATGGCTAAGAAAATCAAAGATGAAAATGGGAATGTATATGTGAAAAAAACACCTTTTTATAAAAAATGGTGGTTCATATTGATTGTTATTATTGTTGTATTTGGTGTAGTTAAAGGTGGAAGTGGAAGTAACTCCACTAAGCAGGAAGTTGCATCTAGTTCAAGTACGCAAACAGCAGCATCAGAAGAAACTGCTCAAACAAAGGCAACAGAAAAAAATAAAAATAAGGAAGAGGAGACAAAAGCTAAGGCAGAGAATAAAATCGGAGAAGTTGTTAAAGTTGGAGATGTTGAATATATCGTGAATTCAAAATCTCTGTCTCAAAATGTTGGAGGAGAATTTGGCAAAACGCAAATGGTATTTATTTAATTCTGAATGTGACGGTAAAAAATAATGGTAAAAAATCTATAACTGTTACGGATGATTTCTTTAAGCTTTTAAAAGATGATACAGAGTACTCAACTGATAGTACAGCTGGTATCTATGCAAATCAGGAAGCAAAATTCTTTTTGTCAGAATTAAACCCTGAAAATAGTATCACAGGAAATGTGGTATTTGATGTGAATACGGAGACTGCAGATGCTTCAGGCTTACAGTTACAAGTACAAACAGGTGTTTTTGGAACTCAAAGAGGAAAAATTAGTCTAGATTAGTCTGAATTAAAAATGCAAAATGTCTATTTTTTAGTAGATGTTATGCATTTTTTCTTATTCTTTACATTTGTTTTTATGTTATGGTTTTAAAAAATTAGTAATCTAGGAATTATGTTGAAGTGGAGAAAATGGTGCAAATTGGATTTTGAAGCCTTATCCACCTATAATTGTATAGGGATGACTTGGATCAACAGAGAAAAATAATAAAACTTGTTTTTGCTTAAGCAAAATTTAAGGATAGTCTAGTATTATATAGTCATTAAATAAAGACCTCCTAACTTTATTTAATAAAATCCTAAACTTTTCTTTTTCATCATAATCTCCCTTAACTCCACCGGAACTGGTGGAGTTTTTTTGCTCTATTTCAGGCTTTTCGGAAGTTTTCTAAATATCATTTTTCAATAGCTTTCTCTAAATCTTATAAACTTTATTGGACAGATTCTAAAGTTGGAGAAGCTGAATGGATGAGGATATAAACCTTTGACAAAATTCGTGAACTATGGGATAATAAAAAGGAATTGAGTACTAGTTCTATATCATAGGCTAGAAAAGACCCCAAGCTCACGACCAAATAAGCTTGAGGTCTTTTTTGACACTATTTGTCCTTGTTTAGCCATTTATCGACTATACGAAGAACGACACCGACCACAATTGGTCCGATGATAGTTTTGAGTACTAATTCCATCATGGGCTATCTCACCTCCTTTCGTAGGCGGTGTAGAAGTGCCGAACAATATTATACCACATAAGTGCTAGACTCGGGAGTCACAATCCAGTGGCTTTTTTGTTTGTGGCTTGGTTTTTTGATATAATAGAGCCATGAGTAGAATTTTAGATAATGAGATAATGGGGGATGAGGAGTTAGTAGAACGCACGCTCCGTCCTCAGTACTTACGTGAATATATTGGGCAGGACAAGGTCAAGGATCAGCTCCAAATCTTTATCGAGGCTGCCAAAATGCGGGATGAAGCGCTGGATCATGTGCTCTTATTTGGCCCTCCAGGCTTGGGAAAAACGACCATGGCTTTTGTTATTGCCAACGAACTAGGTGTCAATCTCAAGCAAACGTCTGGGCCTGTCATTGAAAAAGCCGGTGATCTGGTAGCGATTTTGAATGACTTAGAGCCTGGGGATGTCCTTTTTATTGATGAGATTCATCGCTTGCCCATGTCGGTGGAAGAGGTGCTTTATAGTGCCATGGAGGACTTCTACATTGATATCATGATTGGTGCTGGTGAAGGCAGTCGCAGTGTTCATTTGGAGTTACCACCTTTTACCTTGATTGGTGCGACGACTCGGGCTGGTATGCTCTCAAATCCGCTACGGGCACGTTTTGGGATTACGGGGCATATGGAGTATTATGCCCATGCTGACTTGACGGAAATTGTTGAGCGGACGGCAGATATTTTTGAGATGGAAATCACCCATGAGGCAGCATCTGAGTTGGCCCTACGTAGTCGTGGGACCCCTCGTATTGCCAATCGTCTCCTCAAGCGCGTGCGCGATTTTGCCCAGATAATGGGGAATGGGGTGATCGATGATCTTATTACCGATAAGGCTTTGACTATGCTGGATGTTGACCATGAAGGTCTGGACTATGTGGACCAGAAAATCCTTCGTACCATGATTGAGATGTACGGAGGTGGTCCTGTTGGTCTAGGAACTCTTTCTGTTAACATAGCAGAAGAACGTGAGACGGTGGAAGACATGTATGAGCCTTACTTGATTCAAAAAGGTTTTATCATGCGGACACGGTCTGGACGGGTGGCGACTGCTAAGGCTTATGAGCATTTTGGGTATGAATATATTGAAAAATAAGGCTGAAATTTTAGACTCTTTCAGAGAAAATCCGGATATGATGGCTATTTTGACTATCATCCGAAACCTTGGTCTGAAAGACTCGTGGTTGGCAGCAGGTTCTGTCAGAAATTTTATCTGGAATCTCTTGTCAGACAAATCCCCTTTTGACTGTGAAACAGATGTAGATGTAATTTTCTTTGATCCAGATATTTCTTATGAGGAAACCTTGTCCCTAGAGAAAAAGCTGAGAGAGGATTTTCCTCAGTACCAGTGGGAATTGAAAAATCAGGTCTATATGCATCAGCACAGTCCTCACACTGCTCCCTATACCAGTTCTCGTGATGCTATGAGTAAGTATCCAGAACGATGTACGGCTGTTGGACTACGCTTGAATGAAGATTCTACTTTAGAACTCTTTACTCCTTACGGACTCGAGGATATTTTGAATTTTCAAGTTCGTTCAACTCCTCATTTCTTAGAAAATGAAGACCGAATGGAGCTTTATCAAACACGTTTATCTAAGAAAAATTGTCAGGAGAAATGGAAAAATTTGATTTTTAAAACTTCTTAAGGAAACTTTAAGCTAGGGAGTGTATACTAAGTTCATAAGTTAAGAAGACCTTAACTTAAACTCCTAAAACTTTTTCATAATAATCTCCCTATAAAAAATAAAGTCGCCCAATCAGGCGGCTTATTTTTTTGAAAAATGGGCTTGGTGCCTGAGAATAATACTCAATGAAAATCAAAGTGTAAACTAGGAAGCTAACCGCAGGTTGCTCAAAACANNTTGCAGATAGAGCTGACGTGGTTTGAAGAGATTTTCGAAGAGTATAAATAGCTTAGTGATAGAAGAAAATAGGGAAATATGGTATAATGAAACGATAGATTTTTGAATAGGAATAAGATCATGTTTGGATTGTTTAAGAAAGATAAGGCTGTGGAAGTAGAGGTTCCGACACAGGTTCCTGCTCATATCGGCATCATCATGGATGGCAATGGCCGTTGGGCTAAAAAACGTATGCAACCGCGAGTTTTTGGACATAAGGCGGGCATGGAAGCATTGCAAACTGTGACCAAGGCAGCTAACAAACTAGGCGTTAAGGTTATTACGGTCTATGCTTTTTCTACAGAAAACTGGACCCGTCCAGATCAGGAAGTCAAGTTTATCATGAACTTGCCAGTAGAGTTTTATGATAATTATGTCCCGGAACTGCATGCGAATAATGTTAAGATTCAAATGATCGGAGAAACGGACCGCCTGCCTAAGCAAACCTTTGAAGCTCTGACCAAGGCTGAGGAATTGACTAAGAACAACACAGGTTTGATTCTTAATTTTGCTCTTAACTATGGTGGACGTGCTGAGATTACACAGGCTCTTAAGTTGATTTCTCAGGATGTTTTAGATGCCAAAATCAACCCAGGTGACATCACAGAGGAGTTGATTGGTAATTATCTTTTTACCCAGCATTTACCTAAGGAGTTACGAGACCCAGACTTGATTATCCGTACCAGTGGAGAATTGCGTTTGAGTAATTTCCTACCATGGCAGGGGGCCTATAGTGAACTCTATTTTACAGATACCTTGTGGCCTGATTTTGACGAGGCGGCCTTGCAGGAAGCCATTCTTGCCTACAATCGTCGTCATCGCCGATTTGGAGGAGTTTAGGAGGAAATATGACACAGGATTTACAGAAAAGAACCTTGTTTGCAGGGATTGCACTGGCTATTTTCCTACCGATTTTGATGATTGGGGGACTCTTGCTTCAGATAGCAATCGGAATCATAGCCATGCTAGCCATGCATGAACTTTTGAGGATGAGAGGTCTAGAGACCATGACGATGGAGGGCCTCTTGACCCTCTTTGCAACCTTTGCCTTGACCATTCCCTTGGAGAATTACCTGACTTTTTTGCCAGTTGATGGGAATGTGGTTGCCTATAGTGTTTTGATTTCAATCATGTTAGGAACGACTGTGTTTAGCAAGTCTTATACGATTGAGGATGCGGTTTTCCCTCTTGCTATGAGCTTCTACGTGGGCTTTGGATTTAATGCTTTACTAGATGCTCGTGTTGCAGGTTTAGATAAGGCGCTTTTGGCCTTGTGTATCGTCTGGGCGACAGACAGTGGTGCCTATCTTGTTGGGATGAACTATGGGAAACGAAAGTTAGCACCAAGGGTATCGCCTAATAAAACCCTTGAGGGTGCCTTGGGTGGTATTTTAGGAGCGATTTTAGTAACCATTATCTTTATGATAGTTGACAGTACAGTTGCTCTTCCATATGGAATTTACAAGATGTCAGTCTTTGCTATTTTCTTTAGTATTGCTGGACAATTTGGTGATTTACTAGAAAGTTCGATCAAACGTCATTTTGGTGTTAAGGATTCTGGGAAATTTATCCCTGGACATGGTGGTGTTTTGGATCGTTTCGATAGTATGTTGCTTGTATTTCCAATCATGCACTTATTTGGACTCTTTTAATCAAAAGACGGAGGAAACGCTATGCTCGGAATTTTAACCTTTATTCTGGTTTTCGGGATTATTGTAGTGGTGCACGAGTTCGGGCACTTCTACTTTGCCAAGAAATCAGGGATTTTAGTACGTGAATTTGCCATCGGTATGGGACCTAAAATTTTTGCTCACATTGGCAAGGATGGAACGGCCTATACCATTCGAATCTTGCCTCTGGGTGGCTATGTCCGCATGGCCGGTTGGGGTGATGATACAACTGAAATCAAGACAGGAACGCCTGTTAGTTTGACACTTGCTGATGATGGTAAGGTTAAACGCATCAATCTCTCAGGTAAAAAATTGGATCAAACAGCCCTCCCTATGCAGGTGACCCAGTTTGATTTTGAAGACAAGCTCTTTATCAAAGGATTGGTTCTGGAAGAAGAAAAAACATTTGCAGTGGATCACGATGCAACGGTTGTGGAAGCAGATGGTACTGAGGTTCGGATTGCACCTTTAGATGTTCAATATCAAAATGCGACTATCTGGGGCAAACTGATTACCAACTTTGCAGGCCCTATGAATAACTTTATCTTGGGTGTCGTTGTTTTTTGGATTTTAATCTTTATGCAGGGTGGCGTCAGAGATGTTGATACCAACCAGTTCCATGTCATGCCCCAAGGGGCCTTGGCTAAGGTGGGAGTGCCAGAAACGGCACAAATTACCAAGATTGGCTCACATGAGATTAACAACTGGGAAAGCTTGATTCAGGCTGTGGAAACAGAAACCAAAGATAAGACGGCCCCGACTTTGGATGTGACTATTTCTGAAAAGGGGAGTGACAAACAAGTCACTGTTACACCCGAAGAAAGTCAAGGCCGTTACCTTCTAGGTGTTCAACCGGGAATTAAGTCGGACTTTCTATCCATGTTTGTAGGTGGTTTTACAACTGCTGCTGACTCGGCCCTACGAATTTTATCAGCACTGAAAAATCTGATTTTCCAACCGGATTTGAACAAGTTGGGTGGACCTGTTGCCATCTTTAAGGCAAGTAGTGATGCTGCTAAAAATGGAATTGAGAATGTCTTGTACTTCTTGGCAATGATTTCCATCAATATCGGGATTTTTAATCTTATTCCGATTCCAGCTCTGGATGGTGGTAAGATTGTGCTCAATATCCTAGAAGCTATCCGCCGCAAACCATTGAAACAAGAAATTGAAACCTATGTCACCTTGGCCGGAGTGGTCATCATGGTTGTCTTGATGATTGCTGTGACCTGGAATGACATTATGCGACTCTTTTTTAGATAATCGAGGAATATTATGAAACAAAGTAAAATGCCTATCCCAACGCTTCGCGAAATGCCAAGCGATGCTCAAGTTATCAGCCATGCTCTTATGTTGCGTGCTGGATATGTTCGCCAAGTATCTGCAGGTGTTTATTCTTACCTACCACTTGCTAATCGTGTGATTGAAAAAGCTAAAAATATCATGCGCCAAGAATTCGACAAGATTGGTGCCGTTGAGATGTTGGCTCCTGCCCTTCTCAGTGCAGAATTGTGGCGCGAATCAGGTCGTTACGAAACTTACGGTGAAGACCTTTACAAACTAAAAAACCGTGAAAAATCAGACTTTATCCTAGGTCCAACACACGAAGAAACCTTTACAGCTATTGTCCGTGATTCTGTTAAGTCTTACAAGCAATTGCCACTCAACCTTTACCAAATCCAGCCTAAGTATCGTGATGAAAAACGCCCACGTAATGGACTTCTCCGTACACGTGAGTTTATCATGAAGGATGCTTACAGCTTTCACGCTAACTATGATAGCTTGGACAGTGTTTACGATGAGTACAAGGCTGCTTATGAGCGTATTTTCACTCGTAGTGGCTTAGACTTTAAGGCTATCATTGGTGACGGTGGAGCCATGGGTGGTAAGGACAGCCAAGAATTTATGGCCATTACACCTGCTCGTACAGACCTTGACCGCTGGGTTGTCTTGGACAAGTCAGTTGCCTCATTTGACGAAATTCCTGATCAAGTGCAAGAAGAAATCAAGGCAGAATTGCTCAAATGGATGGTCTCTGGTGAAGATACCATTGCTTACTCAAGTGAGTCTAGCTATGCAGCTAACTTAGAAATGGCAACAAACGAGTACAAACCAAGCAACCGTGTTGTCGCTGAAGAAGAAGTGACTCGTGTTGCAACGCCAGATGTTAAGTCAATCGATGAAGTTGCAGCCTTTCTCAATGTTCCAGAAGAACAAACGATTAAAACCCTCTTCTACATGGCAGATGGTGAGCTTGTTGCAGCCCTTCTAGTTGGAAATGACCAACTCAACGAAGTCAAGTTGAAAAACTACTTGGGAGCAGATTTCTTTGACGTTGCTAGCGAAGAAGAAGTGGCGAATCTTGTTCAAGCAGGATTCGGTTCACTTGGACCAGTTGGTTTGCCAGAGAATGTTAAAATCATCGCAGACAGGAAGGTGCAAGATGTCCATAATGCAGTTGTGGGTGCTAACGAAGATGGCTACCACTTGACTGGTGTGAATCCAGGCCGTGATTTTACTGCAGAATATGTGGATATCCGTGAAGTTCGTGAGGGTGAAATTTCACCAGACGGGCAAGGAGTCCTTAACTTTGCGCGTGGTATCGAAATTGGTCACATCTTTAAACTTGGCACTCGCTATTCAGCAAGCATGGGAGCAGATGTTTTGGATGAAAATGGTCGTGCTGTGCCAATCATCATGGGATGTTACGGTATCGGTGTCAGCCGTCTCCTTTCAGCAGTGATGGAGCAACACGCTCGCCTCTTTGTTAACAAAACACCAAAAGGTGAATACCGTTACGCTTGGGGAATCAACTTCCCTAAAGAATTGGCGCCATTTGATGTTCACTTGATCACTGTCAATGTCAAGGACGAAGAAGCGCAAGCCTTGACAGAAAAACTTGAAGCAAGCTTGATGGGAGCAGGTTACGAAGTCTTGACAGACGACCGTAATGAACGTGTCGGAGTCAAATTCAGCGATAGTGACTTGATTGGGCTGCCAATTCGTATCACTGTTGGGAAGAAAGCGGCTGATGGCATCGTAGAAGTTAAGATTAAAGCGACTGGTGACACTATCGAAGTTCATGCAGATAATGTGCTCGAAACGCTTGAAATCTTAAGCAAGAAATAAAAACTATAATCAGAAGAAAAACAAGGAAAAAATGTAACTAGTTTTTACCTTGTTTTTTCTGTATAATGGGAAAAATGAGTAGATAAAGAGGTAAATGTATGCTAAGATTTCCAAAGGATTTTGTCTGGGGATCCTCTACTTCTGGACCACAAACAGAAGGACGTGTAGCTGGTGACGGTAAGGGAGATAATCTCTGGGATTATTGGTACCAAGTGGAGCCAAACCGTTACTATAATGGGATTGGTCCAGATAAGACATCGACCTTTTATGAAAATTGGGAAAAGGATATTGAGCTACTGTTAGAAACTGGTCACACGGCCTTTCGGACTTCTATTCAGTGGTCACGGATTTTTCCACAAGGGCGTGGGGAAGTCAATCCTCAAGGTGTGGATTTTTATCGTAAGGTCTTTGAGGCTATTAAGGCCAAAGGGATTCGTCTTTTAGTCAATCTTTATCATTTTGATTTGCCTTTTGCCCTTCAAGAGGATGGTGATGGTTGGGAAAATAAGGGGACTGTCTCAGCTTATGAAGACTATGCTCGTTTTTGTTTTGAGACTTATGGAGATTTAGTGGATCAATGGATTACCTTTAACGAGCCAATCGTTCCTGTGGAATTTGGCTATTTTTACGATGCCCATTATCCACATAAGGTGGATGCAGAAGCGGCGGTTAAAGTAGCCTACCACACACAATTGGCTAGCAGTCGGGCGGTTAAGGCTTGTCATGAACTCTTGCCTGATTCCAAGATTGGGATTGTCCTCAACTTGACACCGGCTTATCCACGTAGCCAGCATCCTGCTGATGTCAAGGCTGCTAGTATTGCGGACCTTTTTCAGGCCCAATCTTTCTTAGATCCGTCTGTTTTGGGGACTTATCCACAGGAGTTGGTAGAAATCTTACATGAATACGGTCTCTTGCCTGATGCTACAGAGGAGGAGTTGAATCTCATTCGTGACAATACGGTGGACTTCCTTGGTGTCAACTACTATCAACCTTTGCGTGTTATGGCGCCTCGATTTGCGAAGCATCCAGAGAGTCCACTCTTACCAGAACATTTTTATGAGCCTTATGTGATGCCTGGACGTAAAATCAATCCTCACCGTGGCTGGGAGATTTATGAGCAAGGGATTTATGACATTGCCCAAAATATCAAGGAAAATTATGGTAATATCGAGTGGCTGTTGACAGAGAATGGTATGGGTGTTGAAGGAGAGGAAAAATTCCGTCAAGATGGGATGATTCAAGATGATTATCGTATTGAATTTGTAAAAGGTCATCTTCGGGAACTTCACCGTGCCATTGAAGACGGAGCCAATTGTAAGGGCTACTTGATTTGGACCTCTATCGATTGCTGGTCATGGCTCAATAGTTATAAAAATCGCTATGGTTTGGTCGAATTAGACTTGAAAACGCAAGAACGTCGTCTGAAAAAATCAGGGCACTGGTTCAAGGAACTAAGCGACAATAATGGATTTTAAGAAAGACTCTGACTGATTGTCCTAATTGGTCAGAATTTTTTGCTTACAAGAGCTTAATTTGAACTATACCAATTTTTACTCTTGACAAGTGAAAGAAACAAGTATATACTGTTTTTGCTGATTCTATAAAAGAGGAATTAGACTATACCAATTTTAAGGAGAAAGCACAGCTTGCCTGTGTCGTATATACTATGTGTGGAATTGTTGGTGTTGTTGGAAACACAAATGCAACTGATATTTTGATTCAAGGGCTTGAAAAGCTCGAATACCGTGGCTATGATTCTGCGGGAATTTTTGTCCTAGGTGGTGCTGAAAATCACCTAGTAAAAGCTGTAGGCCGTATTGCAGAATTGTCCGCTAAGACAGCTGGTGTTGAGGGAACAACTGGTATTGGACATACTCGTTGGGCAACTCATGGGAAACCAACTGAGGACAATGCTCACCCACATCGCTCTGAGACTGAACGTTTTGTTTTGGTTCACAACGGGGTGATTGAGAACTACCTTGAAATCAAGGAAGAATACCTTGCAGGTCACCACTTTAAGGGGCAAACAGATACGGAAATCGCTGTTCACTTGATTGGAAAATTTGCGGAAGAAGAAGGTCTTTCTGTTCTTGAAGCCTTCAAAAAAGCTCTTCATATTATCCGTGGTTCATATGCCTTTGCCTTGATTGACTCACAAGATCCTGAAGTCATCTACGTGGCTAAAAATAAATCACCACTTTTGATTGGTCTTGGAGAGGGATATAACATGGTCTGCTCAGATGCTATGGCTATGATTCGTGAGACCAACCAATACATGGAAATTCATGACCAAGAATTGGTAATCGTTAAGGCTGATAGTGTGGAAGTTCAAGACTATGATGGAAATAGTCGTGAGCGTGCTAGTTACACTGCTGAGCTTGATTTGTCAGATATCGGTAAGGGAACTTACCCTTACTACATGCTTAAGGAAATTGATGAGCAACCAACTGTTATGCGTAAACTCATTCAAGCCTACACAGATGAAGCTGGTCAAGTAGTGGTAGATCCAGCTATCATTAAGGCTGTTCAAGATGCAGACCGCATTTACATCCTTGCAGCTGGAACATCGTACCACGCAGGATTTGCTTCTAAGAAGATGCTGGAAGAATTGACAGATACACCAGTTGAACTTGGAATCTCATCTGAGTGGGGCTACGGTATGCCACTTCTCAGCAAGACACCACTCTTCATCTTTATCAGCCAGTCTGGTGAAACAGCGGATAGCCGTCAGGTTTTGGTCAAGGCTAATGAAATGGGAATCCCAAGCTTGACAGTGACAAATGTCCCAGGTTCAACCCTTTCACGTGAAGCTAACCATACCATGCTCCTTCACGCAGGTCCTGAAATTGCCGTAGCCTCAACCAAGGCCTATACAGCGCAAATTGCAGCCCTTGCCTTCCTTGCAAAAGCAGTCGGAGAAGCAAATGGAAATGCCAAAGCGCAAGCCTTTGATTTAGTTCATGAGTTGTCAATCGTAGCTCAGTCTATCGAATCAACTCTTTCAGAGAAAGAAACCATTGAAGTCAAGGTTCGTGAGCTACTTGAAACAACTCGTAACGCCTTTTACATCGGACGTGGTCAAGATTACTACGTAGCCATGGAAGCAAGTCTCAAACTTAAAGAGATTTCTTACATCCAGTGTGAAGGCTTTGCGGCAGGAGAACTTAAGCACGGAACTATTGCCTTGATTGAAGAAGGAACACCTGTTTTGACTCTCTTGTCAGATCCAGTCCTTGCCAACCACACTCGTGGAAATATCCAAGAGGTGGCAGCCCGTGGTGCAAAAGTCCTCACTATCGCAGAAGAAAATGTTGCTAAAGAGACAGACGATATCGTCCTTACGACTGTACACCCTTACCTCTCACCAATTTCAATGGTCGTACCAACACAATTGGTCGCTTACTTTGCAACCCTCCACCGTGGTCTTGATGTGGACAAACCACGTAACCTTGCTAAATCAGTAACGGTAGAATAGAATCTATGAATATACGGGCGTAAAGCCATAGGTTTATCCTATAAGGTTTTACAGCCTATTTTTTATGTTACAAATGATGATAAGGGTTTACTTTTCAATAATTATAGCAGATTGAATTTAGAACAGTACACAGGAATACTAAAATATTTCTAGAAATTAATTTGAATTTTCCAATTGATTTGTTCGTATCTTATTTCAAACTACTATAAAAAGAGGAAGCTGGGCAAAAACTCAATTTGAAGAGAAAATTCAGTAAATCTTTCCATGATAAAACGCATCATATTAAGGTTTTGTACACCTGATATGATGCGTTTTATCATTTTTAAGCCTTTTTGCCCAGCCTCGTCAAAAGTAAAGTTTTGGCACAAAATCTGTGACAAAACTTTAGTTTTAAAGGTTTTTAACTTTGTATATACTAGTTTTAAGAAAAGGAGGATGATCCTAATGGAAGAAAAAGTATCATTGAAAGTCAGAGTTCAAAAACTAGGGACATCGCTTTCAAATATGGTTATGCCCAATATTGGAGCATTTATTGCTTGGGGAGTGTTGACTGCCCTCTTTATCGCTGATGGCTATCTGCCAAATGAACAGTTAGCTACTGTTGTTGGTCCTATGTTAACGTATTTATTGCCAATCCTGATTGGTTACACAGGTGGATATATGATCCATGGTCAACGTGGTGCCGTTGTAGGAGCTATTGCTACTGTTGGTGCAATCACAGGTTCTAGTGTTCCTATGTTTATCGGAGCTACGGTAATGGGCTCACTGGGAGGATGGACTATCAAGAAATTTGATGAAAAGTTCCAGGAAAAAATTCGTCCCGGATTTGAAATGTTAGTTAATAATTTCTCAGCTGGTCTCGTTGGTTTTGCATTATTGCTTTTGGCTTTCTACGCAATCGGTCCAGTCGTATCGACTCTTACTGGAGCTGTTGGGAATGGTGTTGAGGCTATTGTTAATGCTCGCCTCCTTCCTATAGCTAATATTATCATCGAACCGGCTAAAGTCCTTTTCCTCAATAATGCCCTCAATCATGGCATTTTTACTCCTCTGGGAGTAGAACAGGTAGCTCAAGCTGGTAAGTCAATTCTCTTCCTATTGGAAGCTAATCCTGGACCAGGCCTGGGAATTCTATTAGCTTATGCTGTATTCGGTAAAGGTTCTGCTAAATCTTCTTCTTGGGGGGCAATGCTTATTCATTTCTTCGGAGGGATTCATGAAATTTACTTTCCTTATGTTATGATGAAGCCTACTCTATTTTTAGCTGCTATGGCAGGAGGTATCTCTGGAACTTTTACTTTTCAACTCTTAGACGCTGGTCTTAAATCTCCAGCTTCACCAGGTTCTATTATTGCGATTATGGCTACGGCGCCAAAAGGCGTTTGGCCCCATCTAAATGTTCTTCTAGGTGTTTTAGTGGCAGCAGTTGTTTCTTTCCTTGTAGCAGCCCTTATTCTTCATGCAGACAAGTCAACTGAGGATTCGCTCGAAGCTGCTCAGGCGGCTACCCAAGCAGCTAAGGCTCAGTCTAAAGGTCAGTTAGTATCAACTTCTGTTGATGCAGTTGTTTCGACAGACTCAGTGGAAAAAATCATTTTCGCCTGCGATGCTGGTATGGGAAGCTCTGCTATGGGAGCTAGTATTCTTCGAGATAAGGTTAAAAAAGCAGGTCTAGAGATTCCAGTATCTAATCAGGCAATCTCAAATTTGCTTGATACACCAAAAACATTAATTGTTACTCAGGAAGAACTGACACCAAGAGCTAAAGACAAGAGTCCAAGTGCTATTCATGTTTCTGTTGATAATTTCTTAGCGTCCCCTCGTTATGATGAAATTGTAGCTTCATTAACAGGAGCTTCTCCAATAGCAGAAATTGAAGGAGATATATCAACTTCAGCATCAGTAGATAGTCAGGAAATTGACCTTAACCATATTGATGCTGTAGTAGTTGCTTATGGTAAAGCACAGGGATCTGCAACTATGGGCTGTGAAACGATTCGGGCTATCTTTAGAAACAAAAATATTCGTATTCCAGTTTCTACTGCCAAAATTTCAGAATTAGGTGAATTTAATTCTAAAAACATAATGATTGTAACAACTATTTCTTTACAGGCAGAAGTGCAGCAAACAGCACCGAATTCTCAATTTCTTATTGTGGATAGTTTAGTAACAACACCAGAATATGACAAAATGGCTGTTAGAATGTACAAATAGAACTAGAGGTTTCTAAATTACGAATGCTATTAACCAAACGAGAAGAACAATTATTGAAGGCTTTCCTACATGTAGGGAAGCTTTCAATGCAAGACATGACTGAAATCTTACAGGTTTCATCTAGAACAATTTATCGAACTTTATCAGATTTGACAGATAGCATGGAGCAATATGGAATCGAAATAACGAAGCATGGGAAATACTATATTTTGACTGGAGAGTTGGATGATTTGCCGACAGAACTTGAAGTGTTAGTTGAGTATAGTCCCCAAGAAAGACAAGAGTTGATTACCTATCGCCTTCTGACTGAGAGTGGTTTTGTCACCAATGAAGCATTGCAAGAATGCATGAAAGTCAGTAATGTAACTATTATTCAGGATATTTCAGATATTGATAAGCGTCTTTTAGACTTTGATCTGAAAATTGAACGACAAAAAGGTTATCGTATTTCTGGTGATTCAGTTGGTAAGAGAAGATTTTTGGCTATTTTACTGACAAACTGTATCTCAGTAGCAGATTTTTCAACCGGTAATTTTGGGAGCTTTGATATTTTAGAAGCAGATAGAACTAGGCTGGCCAGTCAGATTGTTAATAAGCAACTGTCAGGTTTTCCAGATATGGATGCTAGGATGAAGATGTTTTTTGCGATCTTGTTATCTCTTATAGGTCAGGAGCAAAACATTGAAAATTCACCTAATACTAGTAAGCAGGCTTTGGAAATTTCTCAAAAAATTTTTCAAGCTTACTCTAAGCAGACTGCACAATTTTATAGTATTCAGGAAATTATCTATTTTGCGAGCATCTTGGATGAATTAATCATTAAACGTCAGGACAATCCGCTCTTTACGGAGAAATTTGATGGTGAATTTTTCTACAATATTTCAAATCTGATTGATACGGTTTCCATGTATACCAAGATTGACTTTTTTAAGGACAAGGTTTTATTCAATTTTCTTTTCCATCATATTCGGCTCAGTTTAGGCGTCCCTATCCTTTTTCAGGGTGAAAATTTGCCAGAATCTGTCCAGATTTTAGTTGAAAGGAATAAATTTCTTTATACAGTCATCAGTCTTTTAGTGAATGATATTTTTCCGAAATATTTTCATACAGAGTATGAGTATGGCATGATTGCCCTACATTTTATCTCTAGCTTAGGCCGTAGTCCAGAGATTTATCCAGTCCGTGTTTTGCTTTTAACGGATGAACGTCGGGTCACTAGAGATTTATTAGTCAGTAAAATTAAGAGTGTTGCTCCTTTTGTAGAGTTGATAGATATTCAGTCTCTAGTAGATTACCATAGTATTGATCTCAGTCAGTATGATTATATTTTATCTACCAAGCCGCTGACTAATCAGGAAATCGATGTAATTTCTAGTTTTCCAACCGTCAAAGAATTGCTTGAATTACAGGAACGACTTCAGTATGTACAGGCACATCGTACAATTGTCGCGCGTGATGCTATCGCTCCAGAGAAAAGTTATGACTTGCAAGATTATTTAATATCTAGTAGTCAGCTTTTGAGTCAATTCGAGTTGGTTCAATTGGAGAATAATCAATCATTTGAGCACACGGTAGAACAAATCATCCAATATCAGAAGAATGTGAGTGACAGAGATTACCTAACAAGAAAATTGTTATCTCACTTCCAGAATAGTCCTATGGCTATTCCTAATACTGGTCTGGTGCTTTTACATAGTCAGTCTAGCAAAGTAACAACAAATAGTTTTACTATGTTTGAACTCAAACTACCTATCTCCGCATTGTCAATGAAACGAGAGGAAGAAGAGGTCAAAAGGTGTCTGCTAATGCTAATGTCTAAAGAAGCTAGCGAGGAAGCGAGAGATTTAATGACAGCTATCAGTCAGTCGATTATTGAAAATCATCTTTATACAGAGATTTACAAGACGGGAAATCAATCCATTATTTATCAGATGCTAAATACTATTTTTAACGAAAAAATTAAGAAATTGGAGAACTAATATGAAACTTGAAAAACATTTGATTAAGCTTAATAAACAATTTTCTAACAAGGAGGAAGCTATTTGTTATTGTGGGCAAGTTCTTTATGAGGGTGGATATGTTAATGAAGACTATATTGAAGCCATGATTGAGCGAGATAAAGAGCTATCTGTTTACATGGGTAACTTTATCGCCATACCGCATGGAACAGATGCAGCAAAAAATGATGTCCTCAAGTCTGGTATTACAGTCGTTCAAGTCCCTAGAGGGGTTGATTTTGGGAATGTATCTAACCCTCAAGTGGCAACGGTTCTTTTTGGTATTGCTGGTATTGGTAATGAACACTTAGAAATTATTCAGAAAATTTCTATCTTCTGTGCAGATGTAGATAATGTTCTTAAACTAGCAGATGCTCAGTCAAAAGAGGAAGTGTTGCGCTTATTTGATGCTGTTGAATAATTGAATTTCGTCATTTGTCATCTAGTATATATGTCCCTCAAATAGGAAAAGGAGAAATTGAATGAAACATTCTGTTCATTTTGGTGCCGGTAATATCGGTCGTGGTTTTATAGGTGAAATTCTATTTAAAAATGGTTTCCATATTGATTTTGTGGATGTCAATAATCAGATAATTCATGCTCTAAATGAAAAGGGCAAGTATGAAATTGAAATTGCACAGAAAGGACAGTCTCGTATAGAAGTAACTAATGTGGCTGGCATTAATAGCAAAGAAGACCCTGAGCAAGTCATTGAAGCGATTCAAAAGACGGATATTATTACTACTGCAATCGGACCTAATATACTCCCTTTTATCGCTGAACTTCTAGCCAAAGGAATCGAAGCTCGCCGAGTTGCAGGAAATACACAGGCATTGGATGTTATGGCCTGTGAAAATATGATTGGCGGGTCTCAATTTCTTTATCAAGAAGTCAAGAAATATTTAAGTCCGGAAGGTTTGACATTTGCTGATAACTACATAGGTTTTCCAAATGCTGCAGTAGACAGGATTGTTCCAGCACAAAGTCACGAGGATTCCCTTTTTGTTGTGGTCGAGCCCTTTAATGAATGGGTCGTGGAAACCAAGCGTCTTAAAAATCCAGATTTACGTCTAAAAGATGTGCATTATGAAGAAGATTTAGAACCCTTTATTGAGCGAAAACTTTTTTCAGTCAATTCTGGACATGCAACTTCAGCTTACATTGGTGCGCATTATGGTGCCAAGACAATTTTGGAAGCTCTTCAAAATCCTAATATCAAATCTCGGATTGAATCTGTATTAACTGAAATTCGGAGTCTCTTGATTGCCAAATGGAACTTTGATAAAAAAGAATTGGAGAATTATCACAAAGTCATTATAGAACGGTTTGAAAATCCTTTCATAGTGGACGAGGTTAGTCGCGTAGCTCGTACTCCAATCCGAAAATTAGGCTATAATGAACGATTCATCCGGCCGATACGTGAATTGAAAGAACTTGGTTTGTCATATGAAAACCTACTTAAAACAGTTGGCTATGCCTTTGACTATCGCGATGTAAATGATGAAGAAAGTATTCGATTAGGTGAATTGTTGGCTAAACAATCAGTCAAAGATGTTGTTATACAAGTTACAGGTTTAGACGACCCAGAATTGATTGAGCAAATTGTAGAGTATATTTAATATTTTTCGAAAATCTCTTCAAATCAGGTTAGCATCCATCTGCAACCTCAAAACAGTATTTTGAGCTGACTTCATCAGTTCTATCTACCACCTCAAAGCAGTGCTTTGAGCAGCCTGCGGCTAGCTTCCTAGTTTGCTCTTTGATTTTCATTGAGTATTAGAATAATTTTTCAAATTGAAGGACAGAGTAGATAGGGAGAATCACAATGGTAGAATTGGGAATTTCAACATTTGGGGAAACAACGGAGCTTGAAGGGATTGGGCAAACTTACAGTCATGACGAACGCATTCGCCAGTTGCTAGCAGAGGTTGAACTGGCTGACAAGGTTGGTTTGGATGTGTATGGGATTGGTGAGCACCATCGAGAGGATTTTGCAGTATCAGCCCCAGAGATTGTCCTGGCAGCTGGGGCAGTCAATACCAAGAAAATCCGTTTGACCAGTGCAGTCAGCATTCTCTCGAGCATGGATCCGATTCGCTTATTCCAACAATATGCCACTATCGATGCTTTGTCAAATGGACGTGCGGAGATTATGGCTGGAAGGGGTTCTTTCACGGAATCATTTCCTCTGTTTGGCTATGATTTGAAAGACTACGAAGCCCTTTTTGATGAGAAATTAGACTTGCTCCAGTTAGTCAATGAAAAGACAAAGCTAGACTGGAAAGGTCGATTGACCCAAACGATTGCTGGTAAAGAAGTTTATCCTCGTCCAGTTCAGGACAAATTACCCTTGTGGATAGCGACAGGTGGTCATGTCGAATCAACAGTAAAGATTGCTCAGGCAGGCCTACCGATTGTCTATGCCATTATTGGTGGTAACCCTCGTTATTTTAAAAAGTTGATTCAGGCTTATCGTGAGATTGGGAGCGAAGCAGACCATGCCAGTCATGAACTAAAGGTTGGGGTCCATTCTTGGGGGTGGATTGCTGAAGATGGCGAGCAGGCTGTGAAAGATTATTTCCATCCGACCAAGCAAGTAGTGGATGCTATTTCCAAAGACCGTCCACACTGGCAAGAATTGCGTTATAAGCAATATTTGGAGCAGGTAGGATCAAATGGCGCCATGTTTGTGGGCAATCCAGATCAGGTGGCCGAAAAATTGATTCGCATGATAGAGGATTTAGATTTGGACCGCTTCATGTTGCACCTACCTCTTGGTTCTATGCCTCATGATCAGGTTCTGAGAGCTATTGAACTATTCGGAACACAAGTAGCACCCAAAGTCCGGGCTTACTTTGCCATGAAAGAGGCTTAATAAAAAATACTAATCAGGCTGATAAAAAATCTATATAACAACTATTTTAAAAAGCAATAAACAGAAAAAATCTCTGAAAAGCTAGTAAAATCAAGCTTTTCAGAGATTTTTTTCTCTATTGATATAAACAATCCCAATCAAGTCGATAGTCAATATATATTGGGAAAAGGTCAAAAGGAGTGGTAAGATGGTTTCAATCCAAATGGAAGGAGAGAAGTATGACAAGTAAAAGAGAGCTAGTTTTTAGAGCTATTCGAGGAGAAGAGGTGGAACGGGTTCCTGTTGGCTTTTGGTTTCATTTTGTAATACTGGAGGAAAAAGGACAAGGTTTAAATAATCCACGTATCTTTCAAAAAAGTGTAGAGGGACATCGGAAGTACGTTGAAAGAATCCATCCTGATTTTGTCAAAATGATGAGTGACGGATTTTTCATTTATCCAAGTAATGTCTACAGTCCTAAGGTTACAAGTCTTCAGGAGTTAGCTTCTATTGAGTCGATTGGTGAAAACCATCCTTGGATTCAGCAACAAGTAGAAGTGGTAGAGGCTATTCGAGCAACCTTCACTGAGGACATTGCATCATTTTACAATATTTTTTCTCCGATCTCCTATTTGAAAAGGTGGTTTCGTACAGAGACTTCTAGAGGTGATAAGGAGGTTTCAGATCTTTTTCTTGAAAATCCAGAGCTATTCAGGGATGTTTTAGACGTGATAGCTGAGGATATCGCTATCCTAACTAAAAAAATCATTCAGGATGGTGGAGCAGATGGAATCTATCTCAGTACACAAGAAATTCAGGATGAGCGCATCACAGCAGAATTGTATCAGACCTATATTGAGCCAAGTAACATAAAGGTTTTAGAAGCTGCCAATCAGGTAGGTGGGGTAAATATCCTGCATATCTGCGGTTTCCAAGGTGCCAGTAACAATGTGACTATTTTCAAAGATTATCCAGCCCAGGTTTTCAATTGGGCAACCCACCATGAAGCAGTCAGTTTACCTCAAGGTCAGGAGCTATTTCATGGCAAAGCGGTCTTGGGTGGTTTTGAAAATGGGAAGCAGAGCCTGCTTTATGGAGGTAGAAAGGCTGCACTACAAGAGGAAACCAAACGATTGTTGGCTGAAGCTGGGACTAGAGGAGTCCTTCTTGGAGCGGATTGCACGGTTCCAGATGACTTTGAATTAGAAAGATTGGACTGGATTCGTCAGGCTGCTATGTTAGAATAGGAGAGCCTTATGAAAAGAAAAAAGTGGCTATTGGTAGGGACGGCCCTCGGCTTTGTCATCTTACTTGCGATCAGTCTTACAAAGGGACTTGCTTGTAAGGAAGGGCCAAGATGTCATGGGATTCAGGATTTTCAGAAGAGAAGTCTTCCCTTTATTCAAACCAATGATATTGCCAGTGTTTTATTAGTTGAAAAAGAAAGAAATGGAAAATAGAGATGTCAGAAAAAAGAGACTGGGTTTTAAAAGCATTTAGAGGAGAAGTGGTTGGCCGTGTACCTGTAGGTTTTTGGCACCACTTTACATCAGAAGAGGAATGGTTAAAGGGATTTTCCAATCCTGTGATTATTGAAAAGAACATACAAGGTCACAAACGTTTTATCCGTGACCTACATCCAGACTTTATCAAGTTGATGAGTGATGGCTATTTTGCTTATCCAAATCCAGTTATTGCCAAAGGGAAGTCACTCCAAGAGCTGTCGGAGATTCAACCTCTGGGTAAAGATCATCCGTGGATTAGAGAGCAGGTAGAATTAGTGAAGAAGATTAAGCAGGAGTTTACGGAAGATATTGTTGCTATTTACAATATTTTTGCGCCTGTGACCTACCTCAAATGGTTACTTGGAGAAGTGTCTGGTGGAGATGATCTCATTGCAGACTTCTTAGTTCAAGATTCTCAGAAATTGAAAAAAGTACTTGATGTGATTGCGCAAGATATCGCTAGCTTGAGTCAAGCTATTATTAAAGATGCAGGAGTAGATGGTATTTATCTCAGTGTGCAAAGTATTCAGGATGCGCGTGTTTCTGCTGAAGCCTATCAGGAGATTATTGCGCCGAGTGAACTGACTGTTTTAAATGCGGCTAAGTCGGTTGGTGGGGTAAATATACTTCATATCTGTGGCTATGAAGGAGCCCGAAACGATATTCATATCTTTGCCGACTATCCAGCTCATGTTTTTAACTGGGCAGTTGGTCCAGAAGGGATTAGCCTAAAAGAAGGTCGTGAGATTTTCAAGGGTCGTGCTGTTCTGGGAGGATTTGAAAACGGTAAAGATGGCCTTCTCTATCGAGGCAGTAAGGAAGAAATTCAGGCTGAAACCAAACGATTGGTAGAAGAAACAGGGAAAGATGGCCTCATACTTGGAGCAGATTGTACCATTCCAAACGATATTGCAGTGGAGCGTATCCAGTGGGTGAGAGAAGCAGTAGCTAAATAAAGGAGAAGAATATGAGTAAGAAAACATGGATTGTTGGTGGAGTTGCGGTTGTGGCAGTGCTTGGAGCAACGATTATTGGTAGGACTTTGTCGGGAGCATCTGCTAAAGGTGCAGATGCAGCTTCGTCTGGACAAGTAACAACTTTAAAAGTTGCCCATACTCAAAACTATGTCCCTTATGATTTTATTGACGAAAAAGGGGAATCAGATGGTTATGAAGTTGCTGTTTTAAAGGCGGTTGATGAGAAATTAGCAGATTATAAATTTGAGTATACTGGAACTAGTGATGATGATCTCTTGATTGGACTTGAGTCTGGCAAGTACGATATTGGAACTAAAGGTGCTTGGTATACAGATGAACGGGCTAAGAAATTCATTATTCCATCTGAGCCAGTAGGAGCCAGCATTATTGGTTTTACTGTCAGAAAAGGAGATGAAGCTAAATATAAGAATATTGATGATTTCGCCAAAAATAAAGGAAAATTAGTACCCATCTCTCCTCAAAATGCCCAGTGGAATGTGATTAATAGCTATAATGACAAGCACAAGGATACACCAATTGAGTTGACAGCTGCTGAATCTTTCAAGGTGGCAGATGCTTATGCTTGGGTTTTAGAAGGACGTTATGATGCTTTCTTTGACATCAAGTTGTCTTTTGAAAAAGCGGTGACAACAGATGATGGTTCTTACCACCAATATGCGGACAAACTTAGCTGGTTCCCTTATAAAGGAATTCCAACCTATCCCTTGATTCACCGTGATGAAAAGGGTGAGAAGTTTGCTAAAGAGTATGAAAAAGCGATTAAAGAATTAAAAGAAGACAGTACTCTAGCTAAACTTTCTCAAAAATACTTTAAAGAAGATGTCTTTAGCTACGTTGATAGAGATTAGATGAGCAGTCAGGCGTGTTATGCTCTTCGAAAATCTCTTCAAACCGCATCAACGTCGCCTTGCCGTAGGTATGGTTACTGATTTTGTCAGTTCTATCCACAACNNAACCTGCGGCTAGTTTGCTTTTTGATTTTCATTGAGTATTAGAAAGAAGTTTATATGGTTTCATATGATTTTTCAAGAGTGTTCCAATTTTTACCAACCTTATGGCAGGCTCTTCCTATGACCTTGTCCATTCTCTTTTTTACTACAGTCCTCGGTTCCCTTTTCGGTGTCTTACTGGCTTGGGCTCAAGTGGGAGAAGACAAGACTTTTGCAGGTCTTTCTAAGGGCTATATTTTCACTCTTCGCTGTACTCCCCCTATTGTTTTACTATTCCTTGTCTTTTATGGTTTACCTGAATTTTTAAAATGGTGGCTGAATTTAGATATCAACAACTGGTCTAAGACGGTCTTCGTCTTATTCACCATGGTCTTGCTATTTGCGGCTATCATTGCAGAAGTATTTAAGGCGTCCTATCAGGCAATTCCCAAAGGTCAGATGGAAGCTGGAGTCAGTATTGGTCTGACCCCTAGTCAGACATTTTGGAGAATCATTTTTCCTCAGGCTTTTCAAGTGGCTCTTCCAAATATGACGACCGCTATTCTAAATTTGATGCGGGACGCTGCCCTAGCCTATACGATTGGTTTTGTGGATGTCATGGGAGCTGGGAATCTCTTAATCAGTCGCAATTTGGGGAATTACTCTCTTGAAACCTATACAGCGGTTGCCATTCTTTATTGGGGTGTAGCCTTGGCTGTTTCCTTCTTGAGTCGCTTGTTAGAAAAATCTTTGGAAACGAAAGGGAGATAGGATATGGATTTAGACTATATTGCGAAAACTTTTTTAGAGACCTTAAAAGGGGTGCCAACCACCTTAATCATTATGATTGTAGCCATGGTCTTAAGTTTTGGATCAGCCTTGTTTTTAGCTCTGGGACAAATATATAAAGTCAAAGGTGTTCGAACTTTCTCTCTCGTGTATCTAGCTTTTATAAGAGCAACACCTCCGATTTTGCTGATTCTTTTCTTTTATAGTTTGTTTCCGAGTTTGCTCAATCAATTTCTCAAAAGCATAGGGAGTGATGTTGATATCTTTAAACTCAATCCGATCTATTATGCTTTTATTATCTATAGTTTGATGACAACAGGTAGTTTATCAGAAATCTTACGTTCGGCTATTTTGACTGTGGATAAGGGACAATTAGAAGCTGCACAAGCGATTGGTTTAACCACTAGTCAGGCTTATGTGAGGATTGTTTTTCCACAGGCCTTGCAATCAGCCTTGCCCAATCTGGCTAATCTAGTCATAAATATTGTAAAAGGAACCTCTTTGGTCTTTGTGATGACCATTAAGGATATTACAGCCATTGCCCGTGTTGAAGCGTCTTATGGTTATCAGTATTTTGAATCCTATTTTGTGATCTTTTTACAGTACATTCTTATTTGCGGATTGATTCAATGGGGCTTTTCAATCTTAGAGAAACGCTATATTCAAAGAAAAAAGGGACAAGTAGTGCCCAGTACAGGTTTAGCATAGGAGGAGACAATGTTACAAGTAGAACATGTTGCAAAAAAATTTGGAGACAGACAAGTCCTGGAAGATGTTAATCTCAAGGTCAACCAAGGGGATGTGGTTGTAATATTGGGGCCATCTGGATCAGGTAAAACGACTTTTCTCAGATGTCTCAATCATTTAGAAAAAGCCGATAGTGGCTCTTTGAAGCTTGCTGATAAAGAATACGATCTTGGCAAATTGACCAAAAAAGATATTTTAGAAATTCGCCAGAAGACCGCCTTTGTTTTTCAACATTATAATTTATTTGCTAATAAAACGGCCTTGGAAAATATTTTGGAGGGCTTGATTATTGCTCGGAAAATTCCTAAGGAAGAAGCCATCAAACGTGCGGAAGCTGCCTTAGAAAAAGTTGGTTTACTAGCTTATAAAGCTTACTATCCCTCTCAGCTTTCTGGAGGCCAGCAACAACGAATCGGTATTGCGCGTGCCATTGCTGTGAAACCAGAGGTCATTTTATTAGATGAGCCAACATCGGCCTTGGATCCAGAGTTGGTAGGGGATGTTTTAGATGTTTTAAAACAGTTAGCTAAAGAAGGAGTTACTATGGTAGTAGTGACTCATGAGATGGGTTTTGCTAGAGATGTAGCCAATCATGTTATTTTTATGGACGGTGGGAAAATTGTTGAAGAAAATAATGCCCATGATTTCTTTAGTCGTCCAAAAGAAGAACGAACCAAGCAATTTTTGGCACGAATACTCTCGGATGCGACCTATAGTGTAGAATATATGATTTGATAGATAGGCTTATCAGGGCAAAAATCAATCCCCCGAGCGTTAAGGCTTGGGGGATTTTTCTATAGGAGGGCTAGTTTAGTTCTCTTTTTTATTTTTTAGTAAGAAACCGAGACCAAGGAGCGCAAGGAGGCTGATTCCTGCAAATAGGAGTTTGTTTTCGTTTTTGATTCCTGTATTTGGAAGTTCAGCTTGTTTATCTGGGGTTGCAGGTATATTTTCCTTGCTAGAGTTTTCTACCGATTCGTTTCGAACCGCTTCTTTTACAGATGATGCTTGTGCTTCTTGTGCTGGTTGTGAAGCTTGTGAACCAGTTGTAGCTTGGCTAGGTTTATTTTCTGAATCAGCTACTGTTGCAGATGGTTTAGTAGAATCAGGTTTAGCTTGTGGAGCTGGATCTTGATGTGCAGGGAGAGAAGCTTCATTTTGATGTTCAGGCTTGGAAGGGCTTGAGTCTGGTTTCTCTTCTGCAGTTGACTCATGGCTAGTTCCATTTTGAGAGACTCGAAGAACAGTAGCTGTAAGGGCATTCAATTTCAAGCCTTTTTCAGTCCATTCAAGTCCTTTCGGGTTGGCAATTCCGACTGGTCCTGCTTGGTTCTCATCTGCCAAAACTTCAGCATTTCTTAGATGGGCAAAGGCAGTTCCCAAATTAAATTCGCGAGCTTTTTCGTCCGCATTGACAAAGACTGCGTAGATATCACCGTTTGGAGCAGTGATTTGGTAGCCAATCACTACATCCTCTTTTTCTACACCATTTTGGCCTGGAACAGTTATGAGGTGTACACGGTCTTTGATATCTTGGAGACTCTTAAGTCGGAAGGCATCTGTAGATTGACGAAGGGCAATCAACCCTTTCATGTAGTCACGGCTCTTGACATTTTCAGGATATGCTTTTCCATCTGTAGCCTTAGTCCAGTCAAACTTGTTGACTGCATCGCTAGAATCGTAAGAGTCATGGATGAAGTAAGGATAGTCAAACGGATTGCCATCCTTATCACGCAACAAGTGAGATTTGTTTGGTTGTTTGTCCTCTGCTACTGGAGTCTTGTAGGCTGGGTCACGGAATTGTTTAGTACGTCCATATTCCTGACCGGAGTGGATAAATGGAGTTCCTTGAGCTGTCAAGACCATGAGATTTCCAAGTCGTAAACGACGGTGGATTTCAGCATAGTTCTCAGCCTTGCTTGGGTCTTTTTTGATAGACTGGGCAATGATGTCAAAGAGGGTCAAGTTATCATGGGCTGCGATGTATTGGATGACATCTCCAGGACTGTCTGCTTCAAAGTTGGTTGGTTGAGCAATGAGATTTTTGAAGACAGTGTTGACATCACGCTTGCCACCTGTGATAAAGGCAGGTTGACCTTCGTTTGGATAACCAGATTTGAGGTTGTTACGGATGTCATCTGAAAAGACAGCGACAGTATCGGTATGTTTCATCCAATCTTGGTCAGCAGCTTTAGTAGGCATATTTTCATCACCAGCATAGGTTCTCCAACCTTCACCAAGCATGATTAGGTTTGGATTGAGGGCGCGTGCAGCCTTGTAAGCTTCTTCGATAGAAGCGGCGTCATGGTCTCCCATCATATCGAAACGGAAGCCATCCACTTTGTAGGTATCAACTAGATATTTGATAGAGTCAACTAGGATCCGTTTGCTCATATGGTGGGTTGTCCCCAAGCGTCCACCACCAAAGCTAGTTCGAGGTGTCCCATCAGCATCCATAAAGTGGTAGTAGTTTGGTTCTAAATCTTCAAAGAGATCGACTTTGGCTGTATGGTTATAAACTACGTCTAGGATAGCTCCCATGCCACGTTTGTGGATTTCGTTGATGAGGTTTTTAAATTCTGCGATTCGTTTTTCTGGATTCTTAGGATCGCTTGAGTACATACCAGTCAATGAGAAGTAGTTTTGAGGGTCATATCCCCAGTTGTAGTTGCTGTTGCTTGAAGCATAGTCAGACAAGCGTTCATGGTTTTTCAATTCATTGACAAAGTAGTAAGACAAGACTGGAAGGAGCTGGATGTGGGTCACACCTAAGTCTTTGAGGTAGTCTAGTTTTTCAATAAAGGCTTCAAATGTACCAAATGGTTTGGTTAAGTCTTTTGCAATGGCAGGATCTGAAGTGAAGTCGCGCACATGAGCTTCGTAGATAACGGCGTCTTCACGAGTCTTGAAGTTGTGAATCTTACCATAAGTTAAGTCTTGAGGTCCGAGTTTAGCTGGATCTACAAAGGCGGCTTTAGCCACTTTATGGGCATCGTCAATCTTGGCATCGTCGCTATTCCAAGCAGCAAGAGATTTAGCGTAAGGATCGAGTGCAAGAACAGTTTTACCTTGACGCTCGATTTGGTATTGATAGTAGTATCCAGTGAAATCGGTGATTCCGAGTTTGTTTGTGCTGTCTAGAGTTTGTTTCCAAGTTCCTCTTTCCCCTTTTTCAAGAGCGACAGTTCTAACTACTTTGTCAGGGTCATTCTTGTCGTAGACAACGACAGAAACCTTATCAGCACTTGGTGACCAAAGGGTCAAATCAACTTGTTTTCCTTCTTCTTTAAGATCAGCTCCAAGTTTACCATCATAGCTGTAAGCCTCATCTTTCAGGCGCCAGCTTGTTTTGGTAGTGAATTGGCCGGAATTGTAGCTAACAGTATATGGGTGTTTTGTGTCAGAGAAATCTCCGCTGTAGGTCACTTTTTTACCAGCTTCATCTATTGCAACATCGGTGATAGCTACTTTATTTCCTAGGTGATTAGTGATGTTGGAGTGTTTGAGGATATCCTCTTTTTTAGCACCGACAAGTGTTGAAAAACTACTTTCAATGCTAGAAGTTCCTACGTGTTGGGCACCTGTCATACGGATATCATGGACATAGTATGGATTTGTGTAAATTGATTCGTCATCGTCTTTTAGGAAAATTTGGCTATGATTTTTCAAATCTGTGAATTTATAATCTTCTTTACGGATTTTCACGTCGTCTCCTTGTTTGCTCTCATCTAGTAATAAAAATCCAAATTCTCTTGCGGCTTCATTAAGAGGAATGTCGATATAGCGGCCATATTTGCCTGTAGCCGTAAAGTCTGTTCCGTCAGGCCATTGAGCGCTACTTGGATTTTTCACATCTCCCCAGTACCAGAGAGATTTCTTGTCATAGTTGCCATCTGTGCGGTAGTAGTTGACGCGAACAGTTCCTGCAGGCTGCGGCTCGTAAGAGAAAACCTTGTAATCTTGGTCTAACCAAGTCTCGTTCATTTTTGGAACTAGTTTTTCTATAGATTTATCGCCGGTTAGATTTTTTCCAGCTGTATTGTTGATGAGGAAGCTAATTTTCTTGGCTTCTTCTCCCTTTAATTTGACATCTAGGTAATAGCCGTAGTCATCTTTTTTGGCATCCTTGAAGGACAAGGCTCCGTTTGGCCAATTTTCAGATGGTTTTTCAACATCGTCCCAAGTCCATAGTCCTTGAGCATCCTTGTTTTTTTCAGGAAGTTTTTTGACATGGATACGGAAGTAGTTATCTTCGATGGGCTCTTCTGCCTTAGTTTCAGTCGTTACTGGACTAGTGGAAGTAGTTGTCTCACTTGAACGATCTTGTCCAGTTTGTGGTGCTGGATCGGCTGGGCTTGCAACAGGAGTGGTTGCCTCTGTTGCAGGTTTTTCTTCTTTCTCTAGGGAAGCGCTTGCATTATTAGGTGAAGAAAAATCGCTTTCTTTCTTACCAGTGCTAGTTGCTGTATCAGTAAGAGGCTGGGCAAGGGCAGTAGTAGTTTCACTATTATTTGCGTTAGTGGTTGGTGTACTTTCGTCGGCTGAGATAGTTGGTGTAGCCATGGCAAGCAAGACAAGGCTTGCGCCGATAAGGACAGAACCAGTTCCATTTTTGAGGGAACGGATGCTGTAGACCATTTTTTTCTCAGTTTGAGCTGGTGTTTTTCTCATGATGATTCTCCAATCAATAAATTTCTATACCAGTATAGCATGTAGTAAAACAATATGCAAGCGTTTTCCTTTGTTTGTAAAAGAAATTCTTACTTTTGAGAAGTTTTCCGTACTATTTTGTATATCAGTATAAATGATGGAGATAATACTCAATGAAAATCAAAGAGCAAACTAGGAAACTAGCCGCAGGCTGTACTTGAGTACGGCAAGGCGACGTTGACGTGGTTTGAAGAGATTTTCGAAGAGTATAAAAATGTCACATAAGACAAGACGTATTATTAGGAAGATGATGTGTTCCCAGCTATTTTTATTCAGAAATTGATCTCTAATATTTCTTTTAAAAAGCTCATCTAGTGAAACTATAAATAGGAAAAGAAAAAAGTTAGTGTTTTTCAAGTGTTATCTAGTTTCCAAACTATAGTATTTACTGGAAATCGAAAGAAAATATCAGAAAAATTCAGCAAACGTTTTCTTCTTATTTTCTTGACTTTTTTGCTGGTTTGTGCTTGACTTTTACTTGAAATTTGATAGACTATAAACAAATAGGAAAACGTATTCATTTAAAAACGGAGGAATAAGGAATGAATCAAGAAAAACGTTTGCATCGCTTTGTCAAAAAGTGTGGACTCGGTGTGTGTAGTGCTGTTGTTGCGGCCTTTTTATTGAACGCTCAGGGAGTAGCTTTGGCTACAGAGCAAGGGAATCGTCCAGTTGAGACAGAAAACATCGCTCGTGGAAAACAAGCTAGTCAAAGTTCTACTGCTTATGGAGGAGCTGCTACACGAGCAGTGGATGGTAATGTTGATAGTGACTATGGGCACCATTCTGTAACGCATACAAACTTTGAAGACAATGCTTGGTGGCAAGTTGATCTTGGAAAAACAGAGAATGTTGGAAAAGTTAAACTTTACAATCGTGGAGATGGGAATGTAGCTAATCGTCTTTCCAATTTTGATGTTGTTTTGTTAAATGAAGCAAAACAAGAAGTTGCTCGTCAACACTTTGATAGTTTGAATGGGAAGGCAGAACTTGAAGTTTTCTTCACTGCCAAAGACGCTCGTTATGTAAAAGTGGAGTTGAAAACTAAAAATACCCCATTGAGCTTGGCAGAAGTGGAAGTATTCCGTTCAGCAACAACTCAAGTTGGACAGGATAGAACTGCACCAGTAGTAGATCAAACATCAGCATTGAAAGACTACCTTTTTGGCTTAACTTATAATCCTTTGGATATTTTAACTCGCAAGGGAGAAACCTTAGAAAATCGCTACAACACAAGTGCTAAGGAACAAAATGGAGAGTTTGTCGTTGTAGAAAAAATCAAGAAAACCCTCTCTACAGGCACAGCAGATGTTTCCATCAATGGAAATCAAAATGTCTTCCTAGGTGGCTTGTATAAGGCAAACCAAAATCTGCTAGAAAATCAGCCAGAATTGATTAGTCTTGCCCGTGCAAAGGGGACAGTCAGCGTTGATTTACCTGGGATGATTCAGTCTGACAGCCGAATTGAAGCAGATCCTACAACTAGTGGTATGCAGTCTGCGATGAATACCTTGGTTGAAAGATGGACAAAGAATTACTCATCTAGCCATTCCGTTCCTGCCCGTGTTCAGTATGAATCAACTACAGCCTATAGCATGAACCAATTGAAAGCAAAATTTGGTGCAGACTTTGAAAAAGCAGGCGCACCGCTCAAGATTGACTTTGAGGCTGTGCAAAAGGGTGAAAAGCAAATTGAAGTTGTAAACTTTAAACAAATCTACTATACAGCGACATTTGATGCACCTACCAATCCAGCAGCTGTATTTGACAAGAGTGTGACACCTGAAGATTTAAAACAAAGAGGCGTTGATTCACAAACTCCACCTGTATATGTATCAAACGTTTCTTACGGACGTCAAATCTATGTTAAGTTTGAGTCAACAAGTAAGTCTACTGAATTAAAAGCAGCTATCAATGCGGTTATCAAAGGTGCAACAATTGCTCCAAATTCTGAATGGAGCCGTCTATTGAAGAATACTTCTGTAACAGCGGTAATTGTAGGAGGTAATGCTAGCGGTGCTGCCAAAGTTGTCACAGGAACAGTCGAAAACTTGAAGGAACTCATCAGAGAAGGAGCTAACTTTAGCGCTCAAAGTCCAGCTGTGCCAATCTCATATAAGACTGCCTTCCTAAAAGATAATGCCCAAGCAACTTTACAAAATAGTACAGACTATATCGAAACGAAGGTTACTTCTTACAAAAATGGCTTCTTGAAACTTCATCATAAGGGTGCTTATGTTGCGCGTTACTACATCTATTGGGATGAAATTACATATGATGAACAAGGAAATCCAGAAATCCGTTCACGTCAATGGGAAGATAACGGAAAAAACAGAACTTCAGGCTTCCAAACAGAGATTCAATTTAGAGGAAATGTCCGTAATCTTCGCATCAAGGTTCAAGAAAAGACGGGTCTTGTATGGGAACCATGGCGTACAGTTTACAACCGCACAGACTTACCACTAGTACAACAGCGTACAATTACACATTGGGGAACAACTCTAAACCCTAAAGTTGATGAAAAAATTGTGAATGAGTAACGATTTGATTTACTTGATTCGAGAGTAAACAGTGAAGAGGAGAAACTTCGATTTCTCCTCTTTTATGATTGGCTTTTGAGAGAATGAAAAGGGTAACTTCTATAGCAGATTGAAACTAGAATAGTACGTTGTTGCTATTAAAACATTTCTAGAAATTAAGTTGACTTTCCCAATAGATTTGTTCATGTCTTATTTCAATTCAATATAAAACTAACTTCCAGTTTTCCACAACCTAGCTTTTAGTATGAGAAAAATGCGTTGTTACAGACATAAGGAGCTTTTTGATAAGTGTGCAATCCGTGCAATCAGATTTGACGGATGTTGGATGCATGATGCGATTGCGCTTAATTTCCTTTGAAATCGTTGACGGGCCTTTTCCCATATTATCAACGATGGAACGGAAAGTCTCACACTTAATTCCACCATAAAAATCCGTTTTAGACTAATTTCCACTTCGATCAGGCAAGTGGAAGTTACTTTGAGAAGTTACGCAGAGCTAAAATTAACAATAAAAAAGAAAAATATCTTGACAACCAATGGAAAATTTTGCTACAATAATAGACGGTACTTTTTACTTTTGGTCTCTCAAGAGTGTACAGGGACGTGCTGACAAATGTTGCAAAAGTACACACAGATGATAGCTGTCACCAAGTGTATCATCACCAAAAATAAAAAAACACAGGAGTATGTAGATGCCTACAATTAACCAATTGGTTCGCAAACCGCGTAAATCAAAAGTAGAAAAATCTAAATCACCAGCTTTGAACGTTGGTTACAACAGTCATAAAAAAGTTCAAACAAACGTTTCTTCACCACAAAAACGTGGTGTTGCAACTCGTGTTGGAACAATGACACCTAAAAAACCTAACTCAGCCCTTCGTAAATTCGCTCGTGTACGTTTGAGCAACCTTATCGAAGTTACTGCCTACATCCCAGGTATCGGACACAACTTGCAAGAACACAGCGTGGTTCTTCTTCGTGGTGGACGTGTAAAAGACCTTCCAGGGGTACGTTACCATATCGTCCGTGGTGCACTTGATACTGCAGGTGTTAACGATCGTAAACAAGGCCGTTCTAAATACGGTACTAAACGTCCAAAAGCATAAGGAAAGGGGATAAAGAGAAATGAGTCGTAAAAATAGAGCTCCAAAACGTGACGTATTGCCAGATCCGCTTTACAATTCACAACTAGTTACTCGTCTTATCAACCGCGTTATGCTTGACGGTAAACGTGGTACAGCTGCTTCAATCGTTTACGGTGCTTTTGAGCAAATCAAAGAAGCTACTGGCAACGATGCACTTGAAGTATTTGAAACAGCTATGGAAAACATCATGCCTGTACTTGAAGTACGTGCACGTCGTGTTGGTGGTTCTAACTACCAAGTCCCAGTTGAAGTTCGTCCAGAACGTCGTACAACACTTGGACTTCGTTGGTTGGTAACAATCGCTCGTCTTCGTGGTGAACACACAATGCAAGACCGTCTTGCAAAAGAAATCTTGGATGCTGCTAACAACACTGGTGCAGCTGTTAAGAAACGTGAAGACACTCACCGTATGGCGGAAGCTAACCGTGCATTCGCACACTTCCGTTGGTAAGATTAAGATACTAAGGGCGTTAAAAAAGCGACTGAAAATTAGGAAGCTTGACGAAGAATCGAAGATTCTAGGAGAGCTTATCTATTTTCCGAGCTTTTAGCCCGGGTTCAAATTAGCTAAATCGATTAGTATTAGCTATAACTCAACTTACCATCTCGTAAGTCGAAACCAACAATAGCATGAAAACATTGAGAACGGGTAGGTCCTGCCTATCCGTTTTTATTAAAATCGTGTTATAATAGAATAGAAATCAAAAATAAATAGGAGAAACAAACCTCATGGCACGCGAATTTTCACTTGAAAAAACTCGTAATATCGGTATCATGGCTCACGTCGATGCCGGTAAAACAACAACTACTGAGCGTATTCTTTACTACACTGGTAAAATCCACAAAATCGGTGAAACTCACGAAGGTGCGTCACAAATGGACTGGATGGAGCAAGAGCAAGAACGTGGTATCACTATCACATCTGCTGCAACAACAGCTCAATGGAACAACCACCGCGTAAACATCATCGACACACCAGGACACGTGGACTTCACAATCGAAGTACAACGTTCTCTTCGTGTATTGGATGGTGCGGTTACCGTTCTTGACTCACAATCAGGTGTTGAGCCTCAAACTGAAACAGTTTGGCGTCAAGCAACTGAGTATGGAGTTCCACGTATCGTATTTGCCAACAAAATGGACAAAATCGGTGCTGACTTCCTTTACTCTGTAAGCACACTTCACGATCGTCTTCAAGCAAATGCACACCCAATCCAATTGCCAATCGGTTCTGAAGATGACTTCCGTGGTATCATCGACTTGATCAAGATGAAAGCTGAAATCTATACTAACGATCTTGGTACAGATATCCTTGAAGAAGACATCCCAGCTGAATACCTTGACCAAGCTCAAGAATACCGTGAAAAATTGATTGAAGCAGTTGCTGAAACTGACGAAGAATTGATGATGAAATACCTCGAAGGTGAAGAAATCACTAACGAAGAATTGAAAGCTGGTATCCGTAAAGCGACTATCAACGTTGAATTCTTCCCAGTATTGTGTGGTTCAGCCTTCAAAAACAAAGGTGTTCAATTGATGCTTGATGCGGTTATCGACTACCTTCCAAGCCCACTTGACATCCCAGCGATCAAAGGTATTAACCCAGATACAGACGCTGAAGAAACTCGTCCAGCATCTGACGAAGAGCCATTTGCAGCTCTTGCCTTCAAGATCATGACAGATCCATTCGTAGGTCGTTTGACATTCTTCCGTGTGTACTCAGGTGTTCTTCAATCAGGTTCTTACGTATTGAACACTTCTAAAGGTAAACGTGAACGTATCGGACGTATCCTTCAAATGCACGCTAACAGCCGTCAAGAAATCGACACTGTTTACTCAGGTGATATCGCTGCTGCCGTTGGTTTGAAAGATACTACAACTGGTGACTCATTGACAGATGAAAAAGCTAAAATCATCCTTGAGTCAATCAACGTTCCAGAACCAGTTATCCAATTGATGGTTGAGCCAAAATCTAAAGCAGACCAAGACAAGATGGGTATCGCCCTTCAAAAATTGGCTGAAGAAGATCCAACATTCCGCGTTGAAACAAACGTTGAAACTGGTGAAACAGTTATCTCAGGTATGGGTGAGCTTCACCTTGATGTCCTTGTTGACCGTATGCGTCGTGAGTTCAAAGTTGAAGCGAACGTAGGTGCTCCTCAAGTATCTTACCGTGAAACATTCCGCGCTTCTACTCAAGCACGTGGATTCTTCAAACGTCAGTCTGGTGGTAAAGGTCAATTCGGTGATGTATGGATTGAATTTACTCCAAACGAAGAAGGTAAAGGATTCGAATTCGAAAACGCAATCGTCGGTGGTGTGGTTCCTCGTGAATTTATCCCAGCGGTTGAAAAAGGTTTGGTAGAATCTATGGCTAACGGTGTTCTTGCAGGTTACCCAATGGTTGACGTTAAAGCTAAACTTTACGATGGTTCATACCACGATGTCGACTCATCTGAAACTGCCTTCAAGATCGCGGCTTCACTTGCTCTGAAAGAAGCTGCTAAATCAGCACAACCAGCTATCCTTGAACCAATGATGCTTGTAACAATCACTGTTCCAGAAGAAAACCTTGGTGATGTTATGGGTCACGTAACTGCTCGTCGTGGACGTGTAGATGGTATGGAAGCACACGGTAACAGCCAAATCGTTCGTGCTTACGTTCCACTTGCTGAAATGTTCGGTTACGCAACAGTTCTTCGTTCTGCATCTCAAGGACGTGGTACATTCATGATGGTATTTGACCACTACGAAGATGTACCTAAGTCAGTACAAGAAGAAATCATTAAGAAAAACAAAGGTGAAGACTAATCAGTCCTCGCTCTAGAAGGAAGTCACTTAGTGGCTTCCTTTTGTCTTTAGAAAATACCTCTAAATATGGTAAAATAGTAGGAGAATAATGTGAGGAAAATGAATGTCAAACAATTTTGAAATTTTGATGAATCAATTGGGGATGCCTGCTGAAATGAGACAGGATCCTGCTTTATCACAGGCTGATATTGAGCGAGTTGTGGTTCATAAAATTAGTAAGGTATGGGAGTTTCATTTCGTATTTTCTAATATTTTACCGATTGAAATCTTTTTAGAAATAAAGAAAGGTTTGAGGGAAGAATTTTCTAAGACAGGCAATAAAGCTGTTTTCGAAATCAAGGCTCGGTCTCAAGAATTTTCAAATCAGCTCTTGCAGTCCTACTATAGGGAGGCTTTCTCTGAAGGCCCATGTGCTAGTCAAGGTTTTAAATCTCTTTATCAAAATTTGCAAGTTCGTGCGGAGGGGAACCAGCTCTTTATCGAAGGTTCCGAGGCGATTGATAAGGAACACTTTAAGAAGAATCATCTTCCAAATTTAGCCAAACAACTTGAAAAGTTTGGTTTTCCAACTTTTAACTGTCAAGTCGAGAAGAATGATATCCTAACCCAAGAGCAGGAAGAGGCCTTTCATGCTGAAAATGAGCAGATTGTTCAAGCTGCCAATGAGGAAGCGCTCCGTGCTATGGAGCAACTGGAACAGATGGCACCTCCTCCAGCGGAAGAGAAACCAGCCTTTGATTTTCAAGCCAAAAAAGCTGCAGCTAAACCCAAGCTGGATAAGGCGGAGATTACTCCTATGATCGAAGTGACGACGGAGGAAAATCGTTTGGTCTTTGAAGGGGTTGTTTTTGATGTGGAGCAAAAAGTGACCAGAACAGGGCGTGTTTTGATCAACTTTAAAATGACGGACTACACTTCAAGTTTTTCTATGCAAAAATGGGTCAAGAATGAGGAAGAGGCCCAGAAGTTTGATCTAATTAAGAAAAATTCTTGGCTCCGAGTTCGTGGGAATGTGGAGATGAATAACTTCACACGCGATTTGACGATGAACGTACAGGATGTGCAGGAAGTTGTTCACTATGAGCGGAAGGATTTGATGCCAGAAGGTGAGCGTCGGGTTGAGTTTCATGCTCATACTAATATGTCGACTATGGATGCTTTGCCAGAGGTAGAAGAAATCGTTGCAACAGCTGCTAAGTGGGGACACAAGGCGGTTGCCATCACGGATCATGGAAATGTCCAGTCCTTCCCACATGGCTATAAGGCGGCTAAGAAAGCGGGAATCCAGCTGATCTATGGGATGGAAGCCAATATCGTGGAGGACCGTGTCCCTATCGTCTATAACGAAGTGGAGATGGACTTGTCAGAAGCGACCTATGTGGTCTTTGACGTGGAAACGACGGGACTTTCAGCTATCTATAATGATTTGATTCAGGTTGCGGCCTCTAAGATGTACAAGGGGAATGTCATTGCTGAATTTGATGAATTTATTAATCCTGGACATCCCTTGTCAGCGTTTACTACTGAGTTGACTGGAATTACAGATGACCATGTCAAAAATGCTAAACCACTGGAACAAGTGTTACAGGAATTTCAAGAATTTTGCAAGGATACGGTCCTAGTCGCCCACAATGCGACCTTTGACGTTGGCTTTATGAATGCCAATTATGAGCGTCATGGTCTGCCAAAGATTAGTCAGCCAGTGATTGATACGCTGGAGTTTGCTCGAAACCTCTATCCTGAGTACAAACGTCATGGTTTGGGGCCTTTGACTAAGCGTTTTGGTGTGGCTTTGGAACATCACCACATGGCCAACTACGATGCGGAAGCTACTGGTCGTCTGCTTTTCATCTTTATCAAAGAGGTGGCAGAAAAACATGGTGTGACCGACTTGGATAGACTAAACATTGATTTGATTAGTCCAGATTCTTATAAAAAAGCTCGGATTAAACATGCGACCATTTATGTCAAGAATCAAGTAGGGCTAAAAAATATCTTTAAGCTGGTTTCCTTGTCTAATACCAAGTACTTTGAAGGGGTACCACGGATTCCGAGAACGGTTCTAGATGCCCATCGGGAGGGCTTGATTTTAGGATCAGCTTGTGCAGAAGGCGAAGTTTTTGATGCAGTCGTTTCCCAAGGTGTGGATGCGGCGGTTGAGGTGGCTAAGTATTATGACTTTATCGAGGTTATGCCACCTGCTATTTATGCTCCCTTGATTGCCAAGGAGCAGGTCAAGGATATGGAGGAACTCCAGACCATTATCAAGAGTTTGATAGAGGTTGGAGACCGCCTTGGCAAGCCTGTTCTGGCTACGGGAAATGTCCACTATATCGAACCGGAAGAAGAGATTTATCGTGAAATTATCGTCCGTAGTTTGGGACAGGGGGCTATGATTAACCGAACCATTGGTCATGGTGAACATGCCCAACCCGCTCCTCTTCCCAAGGCTCATTTTCGAACGACTAATGAGATGTTGGATGAATTTGCCTTCTTGGGAGAGGAACTGGCTCGTAAACTGGTTATTGAAAATCCCAATGCCTTAGCAGAAATCTTTGAACCTGTTGAGGTCGTTAAGGGTGACTTGTACACGCCTTTCATCAACAAGGCTGAAGAAACAGTTGCCGAATTAACCTATAAGAAGGCCTTTGAGATTTATGGAAATCCGTTGCCAGATATTGTTGATTTGCGGATTGAAAAAGAACTAACCTCTATTTTGGGGAATGGATTTGCCGTGATTTATCTAGCCTCGCAGATGCTGGTGCAACGTTCCAATGAACGGGGTTACTTGGTTGGTTCCCGTGGATCTGTTGGTTCCAGTTTCGTTGCGACTATGATTGGGATTACGGAGGTTAATCCTCTCTCTCCTCACTATGTCTGTGGTCAGTGTCAGTATAGTGAGTTTATCACCGATGGATCTTACGGTTCAGGTTTTGATATGCCCAATAAGGACTGTCCAAACTGTGGTCACAAACTCAGCAAAAATGGGCAAGATATTCCTTTCGAGACCTTCCTTGGTTTTGATGGGGATAAGGTTCCTGATATTGACTTGAACTTTTCGGGAGAAGACCAGCCTAGCGCCCACTTGGATGTGCGTGATATCTTTGGTGAGGAATATGCCTTCCGTGCAGGAACGGTTGGTACGGTGGCTGCCAAGACTGCCTATGGCTTTGTAAAGGGCTATGAGCGAGATTATGGCAAGTTTTATCGTGACGCAGAGGTAGAACGCCTCGCTCAAGGTGCCGCTGGTGTCAAGCGGACAACAGGACAACACCCGGGGGGAATCGTTGTTATTCCTAACTACATGGATGTCTATGATTTTACGCCTGTCCAGTATCCAGCAGATGATGTGACGGCTGAATGGCAGACCACTCACTTTAACTTCCACGATATCGATGAGAATGTCCTCAAGCTAGATGTTCTAGGACATGATGATCCGACCATGATTCGGAAACTTCAGGATTTGTCTGGGATTGACCCTAATGAAATTCCTATGGATGACGAAGGCGTGATGGCACTCTTTTCTGGGACTGATGTGCTAGGAGTAACACCTGAGCAAATCGGAACGCCTACGGGTATGCTGGGGATTCCAGAGTTTGGAACCAACTTTGTCCGAGGCATGGTAGATGAAACCCATCCGACGACTTTTGCGGAGTTGCTTCAGCTCTCAGGTCTATCCCATGGTACAGATGTCTGGTTGGGAAATGCCCAAGATTTGATTAAGCAAGGAATAGCAGACCTATCGACTGTTATTGGTTGTCGGGACGACATCATGGTTTACCTCATGCATGCTGGTCTCGAACCTAAGATGGCCTTTACCATCATGGAACGGGTACGTAAGGGATTGTGGCTCAAGATTTCCGAAGAGGAACGCAATGGCTACATCGAAGCCATGAAGGCTAATAAGGTACCAGAGTGGTATATCGAATCCTGTGGGAAAATTAAGTACATGTTCCCTAAAGCCCATGCGGCAGCCTACGTTATGATGGCCTTGCGCGTAGCTTACTTCAAGGTTCATCATCCCATTTATTACTACTGTGCTTATTTCTCAATCCGTGCTAAGGCTTTTGATATCAAGACCATGGGGGCGGGCTTGGAGGCTATCAAGCGCAGAATGGAAGAAATCTCTGAAAAACGGAAGAACAATGAAGCCTCTAATGTAGAAATTGATCTTTATACAACTCTTGAGATTGTCAATGAGATGTGGGAGCGTGGCTTTAAGTTTGGCAAACTCGATCTCTACCGCAGTGATGCGACTGAATTCCTCATCGATGGAGACACCCTCATCCCGCCATTTGTAGCAATGGATGGTCTGGGAGAGAACGTTGCTAAGCAGTTGGTGCGAGCGCGTGAAGAGGGAGAATTCCTCTCTAAAACAGAACTACGCAAGCGTGGTGGACTCTCATCAACCTTGGTTGAAAAGATGGATGAGATGGGGATTCTTGGAAATATGCCAGAGGATAACCAGTTGAGTTTGTTTGATGAGTTGTTTTAAAAGTTTGAAATGTCTTGTGTAGGTTTGAGGTTGTATCATGATGGAAAAGAAAAAAAGAGCAACACCCTGGAAACCAGGGAAAGTTATTTCCATAAGTTTGCGAAATGGCGTTTACGTATTAGCACAAATGGTGCGTGATCCCTATCTAGTATTTTTCAACCATTTTAACGAGGAAAATAATTGGAAGGGAGTGACCTTGAAAGAGGAGGATATCCTCTTTTGTAAGGCTGTTACTCGCCAGTTTCTACGCTACAGTCCTGTAGCGATTGTCAAAGAAGTTACCCCCCTGCTAGATTATGAACTGCCTAAAGAATGGATTTATAGCCATATTGGAGGGCATCCTATTACTGTTTCGGTAAAGGGACGGGAGCGTCAAGTAGCTGGTTTTGGCCGATGCTGTTCTTTGGTTCTGGCGGATAAGGACAGTGGGCAACCGGAGGATAATCCACTTATGGGACTCTTCCAATCCTATATCATATCAGATATCAAAGAACAGGATTGGGATCGGGTAGGTCAGGCTGAACATATGTCTATTGAAGTATTTCCAACACTCAACGAACGTCTCTATCTTTGCTTTCTTTATGGGAAAAATATAAATCCAGAACAAGATATCTCTTTAGGAAAGCCTCTACCTGATGACTATGAAACCTATATAGATATCCTCACAAATAGTCCAGAGGCACGACGCCTCTACCTAGGAGAGCATGAAGAATAAGAAAGGATATTTCATGAAACTAAGAATTTTCGCAGAAGATAAGCCAGCTGAGAAGCTATTTGAATATCAATTAGAACTTGCTGATCGTACAATTCTTCTATCGACAGCATTCTTGTCAGGTGCTATTGCTTTAGCAGGAATCTTTTCTGCTTTGAAAGAAAAATAAAAATAGAAAAGAGAAAACAGAATGGTTTTACCAAATTTTAAAGAAAATCTAGAAAAATATGCGAAATTGTTGGTTGCGAATGGAATCAACGTGCAACCTGGTCACACTTTGGCTCTTTCTATCGATGTGGAGCAACGTGAGTTGGCGCATTTGATTGTGAAAGAAGCTTATGCTTTGGGTGCACATGAGGTGATCGTTCAGTGGACCGATGATGTCAGCAACCGTGAGAAATTCCTCCACGCACCGATGGAGCGTCTGGACAATGTGCCAGAATACAAGATTGCTGAGATGAACTATCTCTTGGAGAACAAAGCTAGCCGTCTTGGGGTTCGTTCATCTGATCCAAGTGCCTTGAACGGAGTGGACGCTGACAAGCTTTCAGCTTCTGCTAAAGCTATGGGACTTGCTATGAAGCCAATGCGTATCGCAACTCAATCCAACAAGGTTAGCTGGACTGTAGCAGCCGCTGCTGGACTTGAGTGGGCTAAGAAAGTCTTTCCAAATGCTGCGAGCGACGAAGAAGCAGTCGATCTCCTTTGGGACCAAATTTTCAAAACTTGCCGTGTCTACGAAGCAGATCCTGTTAAAGCTTGGGAAGAGCATGCAGCTATCCTCAAGAGCAAGGCAGATATGCTTAATAAAGAACAATTTTCAGCCCTTCACTACACAGCGCCAGGGACCGATTTGACCCTTGGCTTGCCGAAGAACCACGTTTGGGAATCAGCTGGTGCTATCAATGCACAGGACGAAGGGTTCTTGCCAAATATGCCGACAGAGGAAGTCTTCACAGCGCCTGACTTCCGTCGTGCAGATGGTTATGTCACTTCTACAAAACCGCTTAGCTACAACGGAAATATCATTGAAGACATTAAGGTGACCTTTAAGGATGGACAAATCGTAGATATCACTGCTGAGAAGGGCGATCAAGTTATGAAAGACCTTGTCTTTGAAAATGCGGGTGCGCGTGCCTTGGGTGAATGTGCCTTGGTACCAGATCCAAGTCCAATTTCTCAGTCAGGCATTACCTTCTTTAACACCCTTTTCGATGAAAATGCGTCAAACCACTTGGCTATCGGTGCAGCCTATGCAACTAGCGTTGTTGGTGGAGCGGAGATGAGCGAAGAGGAGCTTGAAGCTGCGGGGCTTAACCGTTCAGATGTTCACGTAGACTTTATGATTGGTTCTAACCAAATGGATATCGATGGTATCCGTGAGGATGGGACACGTGTACCACTCTTCCGTAACGGAGATTGGGTAAATTAAGGAGATAATATGTTAGGAAGTATGTTCGTTGGTCTCCTAGTGGGATTTTTAGCAGGTACTCTGACCAATCGTGGAGAACGTATGGGATGCTTTGGAAAAATGTTTCTCGGTTGGATTGGTGCCTTTATAGGGCATTTGCTTTTTGGGACTTGGGGACCGATAATAGCAGGAACTGCCATCATTCCGGCAGTACTAGGTTCCATGATTGTCTTAGCGATTTTCTGGAGACGAGGAAGTTAATTTCTTAAATCTGATACTCAATGAAAATCAAA
>NZ_VMMV01000027.1:0-6884 GCF_013277375.1 Streptococcus sp. 3613 | reverse complement strand
GGTTTGAAGAGATTTTTGAAGAGTATGAAACGAAAAGGAGGTAGGTCATTGTACTAGCCTCCTTTTGATATGATATAATAGTTCTATGAGATTAGATAAATTTTTAGTTGCCTGTGCGGTGGGAAGTCGGACTGAGGTCAAAAACTTGCTCAAGGCTGGGCGCGTGACTGTAAATGGTAAAAAAGAAAAATCAGCTAAATTGCAGATTGATGAAAAAATAGATGAGATTCGCTTTGATGGGCAAGTGTTGGAGTATGAAGATTTTGTCTACTACATGATGAACAAGCCCAAAGGAGTTATCTCAGCGACTGAGGATCCCAAGCACAGAACCGTTCTGGACTTGTTGGATGACTTAGCGCGGAGTAAGGAAGTTTTCCCAGTAGGGCGCTTGGATATCGATACGCATGGACTCCTGCTCCTGACCAATGACGGTCAGCTTGCCCATGCTCTTCTTTCACCCAAGCGTCATGTGGATAAGACCTATCTGGCTCAGGTCAAGGGAATTATGACACAAGAAGATGTGGAGATATTTGCCAAGGGTATTCCTCTCAAAGACTTTACTTGTCAACCCGCTAGACTGGAGATTCTTTCCACAGATGCAGAAAAGAATCAGAGCCAAATCCGTGTGACTATTGCAGAAGGAAAGTTTCATCAGGTCAAGCGTATGGTGGGCTACTGTGGCAAGGAAGTGGTGGACTTGCAACGATTGACTATGGGAACTTTAGTATTAGATGAGAACCTGGAACGAGGGGAATGGCGTCGCTTGACCAAGGAAGAATTAGAAATTCTCCTTGCTAGTATTGCTTAATTTGATTTATATTTGAAAAAGGTGAGGAAGAATGTCCTTGCCTTTTATGTTTTTTAGTTGCTTCCTTTGTGAAAAGAGTTATAATAGACTGTAGAATAAAAGGAGGAATCTATGAACGCGATTCAAGAATCATTTACTGATAAACTATTTGCCAACTATGAAGCAAATGTAAAATACCAAGCGATTGAAAATGCTGCTAGCCACAACGGAATTTTTGCAGCTCTGGAACGTCGCCAAAGCCATGTAGACAACACACCTGTTTTCTCATTGGATTTAACCAAGGACAAGGTCACTAACCAGAAAGCGTCTGGTCGTTGCTGGATGTTTGCGGCTCTCAACACTTTTCGCCACAAACTCATCTCGCAATACAAATTGGAGAACTTTGAGTTGTCACAAGCCCACACTTTCTTCTGGGACAAGTATGAGAAATCAAACTGGTTCTTGGAGCAAGTCATTGCGACTGCAGACCAAGAATTGACGAGCCGTAAGGTTAGCTTCTTACTCCAAATACCACAACAAGATGGTGGTCAATGGGATATGGTCGTTTCCCTCTTTGAAAAATACGGTGTCGTGCCTAAGTCAGTTTATCCTGAGTCTGTTTCATCTAGTAGCAGCCGTGAGCTAAATGCAATCCTTAACAAATTGCTGCGCCAAGATGCTCAAATCTTGCGTGACTTACTAGCTTCTGGCGCAGACCAAGCGACTGTTCAAGCTAAGAAAGAAGACCTCTTGCAAGAGATCTTTAACTTCCTTGCCATGTCACTAGGACTACCACCACGTAAATTTGACTTTGCTTATCGTGATAAGGATAATAACTACCAAAGCGAAAAAGGTATTACTCCACAGGAATTTTACAAGAAATATGTCAATCTTCCTTTAGAAGACTACGTTTCTGTTATCAATGCTCCAACTGCTGATAAACCATACGGTAAATCTTACACAGTTGAGATGTTGGGAAATGTGGTTGGTAGCCGTGCAGTTCGCTACATCAACGTTCCAATGGAGCGCTTGAAAGAATTGGCGATTGCCCAAATGCAAGCAGGTGAGACTGTTTGGTTTGGTTCTGATGTTGGCCAGCTCAGCAACCGCAAAGCTGGAATCCTTGCGACAGATGTTTATGACTTTGAATCAAGCATGGACATTAAACTTACTCAAGACAAGGCCGGACGTTTGGACTATAGCGAAAGCTTGATGACCCACGCCATGGTCTTGACAGGTGTTGACTTGGACGAAAATGGTAAATCAACCAAGTGGAAGGTTGAAAACTCATGGGGAGACAAGGTCGGTACAGATGGTTACTTTGTTGCCTCAGACGCTTGGATGGACGAATACACATACCAAATCGTTGTTCGTAAGGAATTGCTGACAGCAGAAGAACAAGCTGCCTATGGAGCAGAACCAATTGTGCTTGCACCTTGGGATCCAATGGGAGCCTTGGCAGAATAATACTCTTCGAAAATCAAATTCAAACCACGTCAGCTTCGCCTTGCCGTACTCAAGTACAGCCTGCGGCTCGCTTCCTAGTTTGCTCTTTGATTTTCATTGAGTATAAAAGCCTAGAAAAAAGGAATCAGATTTTAGAACCTGGTTCCTTTTAAGTTGCTTGATTACATGATGTGAAGAACATGTGCCACAATACCCACTGCGAAGAGGGCAAGGATAATAGTGATTGGAGATACTTTTTTCTTAAGTAAGTACATGCAAAGTAAAGTAAGGAGTAGTCCTGATAATCCAGGAATCAACATATCCAAGTTTTGTTGGAAAGTAGTAACTTTTTCAGGAGTTTGAGACAATCCTTGTCCTACTTGTGCGAATGCTTCTTGGATACCTTTAGACCCTTCTGGCAATTTATCCCAATGGATATAAGCCTTTTCATCTAGTTGAACTTTAGAAACATCGAAAGCAAATTTAATATTTACCCAACGTTGAACAAGGACAGCAAGAATGAACATCCCAAGGATAGAAGCTCCTTTAGTGATATCTTGAAGGATACCACCAGACATATCTTTGGTGATTTCTGATCCAGCCTTATATCCAATCTCTTGAACATACCACAAGAATGACATACGAATCAAGTTCCATGCAACAAAGAAGAGGAGTGGCCCCAAGATATTGCCAGTAAGGGCAAGTGAAGCACCGAGAGATCCAAGGATTGGGCGTACTGTAAACCAGAATACTGGGTCACCGATACCAGCAAGAGGTCCCATCATACCGATTTTAACCCCTTGGATAGCAGCGTCATCGATTTCCACACCGTTAGCACGTTCTTCTTCAAGCGCAAGAGTAACCCCCATGACTGGAGCAGCTACGTATGGATGAGTGTTGAAGAACTCAAGGTGACGCTCAAGAGCAGCGATTTGATCTTCTTTTTTAGTATAGAGTTTTTTGATAGCTGGAATGAGTGTATAAGCCCAGCCCAAGTTTTGCATCCGTTCAAAGTTCCAAGACCCTTGTAAGAAGGTTGAACGCCACCAAACTTTTTTACGATCTGATTTAGTTAATTGAAGTTTTTCAGTCATGATGTTTTCAGTCCTTTCTTATCTTAGTAGTCTTCTAGGATATCGCCGATTGGGTCGTTAGAAGTTGCGGCTCCTCCGCTACCATTTCCACCAGTTTTAGAAAGGTGAAGGTAGATAAGAGCGATAGCAACACCGATAGCACCGAATCCGATTAGAGTAATATCTGACACAGCAGCGAGAACGAAACCAAGAGCGAAGAATGGCCATACTTCACGAGTTGCCATCATGTTGATAACCATGGCGTAACCAACGGCAACGACCATACCACCACCGATAGCCATACCATCTTTGAGCCAGTCTGGCATGGCACTAAGGATACTTTGTACAGTTTCAGTTGGTACCATAAGGAGAAGAGCTGCAGGAAGCGCGATACGAAGTCCTTGGAAAAGTAGCGCGATGAAATGCGCACGCTCCACAGCGCCGAAGTCACCTTTTTTAGCGGCAGCATCTGCAGTATGAACCAAACCAACTGAGATTGTACGAACAATCATAGTTAAGAATAGACCAGCAACGGCAAGAGGGATAGCAACCGCTTGAGCAACACCGATACCTGTCTTAGTAAAGTCACCACCAAGAACCATGATAATGGCAGCAGCGACAGAAGCAAGTGCAGCATCAGGAGCGATAGCAGCACCGATATTTGACCAACCAAGGGCAATCATTTGAAGCGATCCACCGAGGATAATCCCTGCTTCCAAGTGACCTGTTACAAGCCCAATAAGGGTACAGGCTACAAGTGGTTGGTGAAATTGGAACTGGTCGAGGATGCCTTCAAGACCTGCAAAGAAGGCTACAACGACTACTAAAACCATAGAAATAATAGACATGTTTAAAATCCTTTCATAAATAATGGCTTATTTGACATTGGCTTTGTTAATCAAGTCAAACAAATCTTTTTTAGAATCATTTGGTACTTTACGGACATCAAATTCAACACCCAAGTCACGCATTTTTTCAAATGTAGCAACATCTTCTTTGTCCATAGACAAAACGGTATTGACCAATGTTTTACCTGTTGAGTGAGCCATAGAACCAACGTTAAGAGTTTTGATTGGCACGCCACCTTCGATGGCACGAAGGGCATCTTGAGGTGTTTCAAACAAGATAAGGGCATGTGTTTCTCCAAAACGTGGGTCTTTTGAAATCTCAATCAGTTTTTGAATTGGAACCACGTTAGCCTTGACATTACCTGGAGCTGCTTGTTTAATCAATTCTTTACGAAGGTCGTCTTTAGCCACGTTATCTGAAGCAACGATGATACGATTTGCTTTTGAATCTGGAGTCCAAGCAGTTGCAACCTGACCGTGAAGTAGACGTGTGTCAAGACGGGCAAGATTGATTTTCAATTTACCGTCTCCGATAACAGTTCCTTCTGGGATAGCAGCTTGGGCAACTGGAGCAGCTGCAGCGCTTGCAACTTCTTCAACTGGATTTAGCTCTTCTGGAAGAGCTTTGATGCCATCTTTGGCTTCTTTAATGATATTCGCAGCGACTTTTTCTACACCTGCAGCAGCGTCCATGAGGCGCTCTGTGTAGGCTTGAATCAACATCGGTAAGTTAAGTCCTGTGATGATGGCAAACTTACGCTCAGGATTTTCTCCCATCACGCGACTAGCTTGGTTAAATGGAGAACCACTCCAAAGGTCAGCCAAAACTAGAACCTCATCTTCTGCGTCAAATGCAGCAACAGCGTTATTAAACTTAGCGTATAGATCATCAGGACCTTCATTTGGCATAAAGGTCACAACTTGAACCTTTTCTTGTTCACCAAAGATCATAGATCCTGACTGATGAATACCCGCAGCAAATTCGCCGTGGCTCGCAATAATGATTCCGATACTCATTATTGTCATTCCTCCTTTTTTGTTTTAGTTTTCATTTAAGAAAACTTTAAGACTGTTTAAGTATAAACCGTTTTCATGTAAAAAGCAACTATTTATCATAAAAAATTAAAAAAACTTTTACTTTTGAATGTTGATATATTGAGTTTTTTGAGGAGTAATATTGAATCCACATTTAAAAATTTAATATAAAAAAGTTGAAAGAAGCTTCCAACTTTTAAAATAGGTTTCTATTAGATTAGTGGGTGAAGTCGAGTACCATACGTCCTTGGATTTGACCTTTTTCCATTTCGTCGAAAATGGCAACGGCATCTTCTATTGGACGTTTTTGAACAACTGGAACTACTAAACCTTCTGCACCGAATTGGAAGGCTTCTTCCAAGTCTTTACGAGTTCCGACAAGAGAACCGATGACTTGGATTCCATCTAAAACTGTTTTCACGATGCTGAGTTCCATCATTTCAGAAGGAAGACCAACAGCGACGACGCGACCACCGGCACGAACTGAGTCAACAGCCTGGTTGAAGGCAACTTTAGATACAGCAGTTACGACAGCTGAATGAGCTCCTCCATCAGTTTTTTCTCTGATGAGTCCTGGTACATCATCAACTTCTAGGCCGTTAATAACGATGTCAGCACCGACTTCTTTTGCAAGGGCAAGTTTGTCGTTGTTGATATCAACTGCGATGACATGAGCATTAAATACTTTTTTAGCGTATTGAACAGCGAGGTTACCAAGTCCACCTGCACCGTAAAGAACAACCCATTGGCCTGGATCAACTTTTGCTTCTTTAATCGCTTTATAGGTTGTTACGCCAGCACATGTGATAGAAGAAGCTTGGGCTGGATCAAGTCCGTCAGGAACTTTGACAGCATAGTCTGCAGTTACGATACATTGTTCAGCCATACCACCATCTACTGAGTAGCCAGCATTTTTTACTGTACGGCAAAGAGTTTCACGACCAGTTGTACAGTATTCGCAAGTACCACATCCTTCAAAGAACCAAGCAACGCTGACGCGGTCACCGACTTTAAGGCTTTTCACATCTGGGGCAATTTCTTTGACGATACCAACACCTTCGTGGCCAAGAACACGGCCTGGTACTTGACCGAAGTCACCATGGGCAACGTGAAGGTCGGTGTGGCAAACACCACAGTATTCAATTTCTACAAGTGCTTCCCCAGTTTCAAGTGGACGGAGTACTTTTTCTTCAACAGCAACACCAGTGCTTTCTGGATTTACAACAACAGCTTTCATAGCTATCCTCCTTGATATTGACCGAGAACAGGGACAACGGGACTGGATTGATTTTTTCAACAGAGTCGAGTGTGACGAGCTCTCTTGTATTTATATGTGAAGTATATCACAAAAGAAAGCCTTTTTCAAGGTTTTGGAGGCAAAAAGTAGAACAATCGATTAATACTAAACTAAAATCAAAAAGCATTATATAATAGTGATATGAAATCAACTAAAGAAGAAATCCAAACCATCAAAACACTTTTAAAAGACTCTAGTACAGCTAAATATCATAAACGCCTTCAAATCGTTCTATTTCGTCTGATGGGTAAATCTTATAAAGAGATTATAGAGCTTTTAGACTGTAATCAAACAACGATTTGGCCAACTGTAAAAAAATATGAGGAGTTCGGACTCGATTCTCTCCTTCAAGAAACACGTGGTTGTCGTAACCATGCATATATGACAATTGAGGAAGA
>NZ_VMMV01000026.1:0-6017 GCF_013277375.1 Streptococcus sp. 3613 | reverse complement strand
CGAATCCTGTCTTCCCGATACATTACAGAGATATGTGAGTCTCTATTTTTAAAACTAGATATTATATACATTCAGAGAGAATCAGTTTGGTTCTCTCTTTTTTGATTTTCAGCAATTCATTTTGGCAGCGTATACTTTTTGTCTCCAGTCTTTTCAATAAATACCGTAGTTTAGGTAACCACATTGAAATTTAACAGATTTTATATTAAATTGAATTTGGAATAGTATAACATCTCTTCTAAAATATTGTTATAAATTGATTTGGATTCCAAAATTAAATTGTTCGATTCTTATTTTATTTTATTATATAACTCTTATAAATTTAGCCTCCTATAAATTTTTAAGAAAGCAATAGAAGGGTTTTGTTCAACGTATAATATATATGTTTGCCTGATAAAAATTTCTACTTTTTTGATTTTAAATAAGTATTAGTTTACATTATGGTGTGAATTGGGTTTGATATCTCTTTTGAGGAAGTTGCCTTAGATTTTTCTAATTGTGTTTTATTGTATAGTGTATCTTGCTTGTTTTGAACATAATTTTTTATGACATTTGTCATATTTTCTAGTGACAGAAGCTTCTATCTCCTCTGATTTCAAAAGACTATAATTGTAGTACCAAATGGAGGAAGAAGAGATAAGAAATAAAATGATTATCGCTGTAAGTTTAGTAGCAGCAGGAGTTATGACCTATCTCATGTTTTCGGGATTGGATGAGGATTTCTACCATTTTCCTTGGGAGGTCTTTGCTGGATTTGGAATGATGTCTTGGCTTGTTAGAGAAGGTTTGAAATTAGTCTCAGATGTGAAAAAGGAGTTTGAGGAATGAAAAAAGCGATTATCTATCTCTTTATTGGTCTGTCACTCTTGGTATGGTTGGTAGAAATGTTTACAGGTTGGTTTGATCAAGACTTCCTTTACCAATTCATCCGTGGTGCTTGGGGTTTTGGATTTATGATTTTCGTCGTTTTCCCTATGGGAATGGAGTGATTGAAAGGAGAATATTATGAACATGATTAAGGTACAAGGCTTACATAAAAACATCAAGGGTAAGGCTATTTTGAAGGATATTTCCTTTGAGATAGCTGAAGGTGAATGTGTTGCCATGATTGGGCCAAACGGAGCAGGAAAGACCACACTCTTGGACTGTTTGCTCGGAAATAAATTGGTCTCCAGCGGTCAAGTATCTATTAAAGGTTTACCAGTAACGAGTTCTCAGTTAGACTATACAAGATCCTACCTCCCTCAAGAGAATGTAATCGTTCAGAAACTAAAGGTAAAAGAGTTGATTGCTTTCTTTCAAAAAATTTATCCAAATTCCTTGAGCAATCAGGAAATCGATCAACTATTGCAGTTTAATCAGCAACAGAAAGAGCAATTAGCAGAAAAATTGTCAGGCGGGCAAAAGCGTCTCTTCTCTTTTGTCTTGACCTTGATTGGGCGACCAAAGCTTGTCTTTTTAGATGAGCCAACTGCTGCCATGGATACCTCTACCCGTCAACGTTTTTGGGAAATTGTTCGGGACCTAAAAGCGCAAGGAGTCACCATTCTCTATTCCTCCCATTATATCGAAGAGGTAGAACATACAGCTGACCGGATTTTGGTTTTAAATAAGGGAGAGTTGATTCGTGATACGACGCCTCTAGCTATGCGTAGCGAGGAAATAGAAAAGCATTTTATCCTTCCTCTAGCTTACAAGGAAGTCATTGAGCAGTCTAATTTGGTTGAAAACTGGTCACAAAAACAAGATGCTTTGCAAGTAGTTACACGTGAAGCGGATGCTTTTTGGCAACTGTTAGTGCAAGCAGGATGTAGGATTCAAGAAATTGAAGTCAATAATCGTAGCTTGTTGGATACAATCTTTGAAGAAACACAAAAGGGAGATGACTAAGATGAAACGATGGATCGCACTAAACAAGATAGAATTTCTATTGACCAAACGGCAATCAGTCTATTATTTATTATCAGTAGGGATGCCGACAGCCTTCTATTTATTCTTTTCTGGCATCTACCAGGACACACCAGGTGGACCCGCGAATTTTATGCGTGATTATCTTATCTCCATGACGGCTTTTTCCATGATGTCGACAGCTATCTTCTCATTTCCAGCTGTCTTACATACCGACAAGATCAACAATTGGCAGAAAACATTGCGTCATAGCCCTGTAAATATGGTAGAATATTATCTATCAAAGATAACAAGTATGCTGGTTGATTATATGGTCTCAATTCTGGTTGTTTTCTCAGTTGGGCATTTTGTAAGAGGTGTGGACATGTCTCTTGGAAATTGGATTGGGGCGGCGCTCTTGCTGATTTTGGGAAGTATTGCATTTGTAGCGATTGGTTTGACCTTGACGCTCTTACCAACTAGTCAGCTGATGTCTGTCGTGGGCAATCTTCTTTACCTTGGCTTGGCTGTTTTAGGTGGGCTCTGGATGCCTATCTCTTTATTTCCAGACTGGATGCAAGCAGTCGGTAAGTGTCTCCCGACCTATCAGTTGATGGAGTTGCTCAAGACCTTCTTAAACAAGGGTGGCATCAATCTATCAACCACAGTTTATTTACTTGTTTTTTCAGCAGTTTTATTTGGTTTGACTATTTACCTTCAAGGTCATAAGGAGAATGCTTAATGCTTGAAAGACTGAAAAGCATAGATTATATGTATTGGGCCAGTTTAATTTTTATGGTTTTTCCCATCGTTCCTGTAGTGACTGGGGAGCTTCCTAGCTGGCATTTGTGGATTGATATTCTATTTGTCTTGGCTTACTTAGGCGTTTTAACCACCAAGAGTCAGCGTTTATCCTGGCTCTGTTGGGTTATCATGCTAGCCTATGTAGCTGGGAATACCGCCTTTGTTGCTGGGAATTATATCTGGTTTTTCTTTTTCCTTTCCAATCTCTTAATTTATCATTTTGGCGTACGTAGTTTAAAGTCTTTACATGTATGGACATTTCTCCTTGCTCAAGTCCTTGTTGTGGGGCGACTTTTGATTTTTCAGAGAATCGAAGTTGAGTTTCTAGTCTATATGCTTGTAATTCTTACTTTTGTCGATTTGATGACTTTGGGCTCGGTTCGAATTCGCCTTGTCGAGGATTTGAAAGAAGCTCAGGTCAAGCAAAATGCCCAGATAAATCTATTGCTTGCTGAAAATGAACGCAGTCGTATCGGTCAAGATTTGCATGATAGCTTGGGACATACCTTTGCTATGCTTAGTGTTAAAACTGATCTAGCCTTGCAGTTATTTCAAATGCAGGCTTATCCACAGGTGGAAAAGGAATTAAGAGAAATACAGCAAATTAGCAAAGAATCAATGCGTGAAGTTCGAACCATTGTGGAAAATCTTAAGTCTAGAACTTTGACATCCGAACTAGAGACTGTGAAAAAGATGTTAGAAATTGCTGGAATTGAGGTGGAAATAGCTAATCAATTAGATACTGCTAGCCTTACTCAAGAATTGGAGTCAACGGCTTCCATGATTTTGCTTGAGTTGGTGACCAATATCATCAAACATGCCCAAGCGTCTAAAGTCTACTTAAGATTAGAACGGACAGAGAAGGAACTCATTCTAATAGTGAGAGATGATGGCTGTGGCTTTACTTCTATAAAGGGGGGTGACCTCCATACAGTCCGAGAACGTGTCCTTCCATTTTCGGGAGAAGTAAGTGTAATCAGTCAGAAACAACCGACAGAAGTTCAGGTTCGACTACCTTATAAGGAGAGAAAATAGATGAAAGTATTAGTCGCAGAAGATCAAAGTATGTTGCGAGATGCTATGTGCCAGTTGCTTGCCTTTCAAGCAGATGTAGAGTCTGTCCTCCAAGCCAAGAATGGGCAGGAAGCAATTCAACTATTAGAAAAGGAGTCTGTAGATATCGCCATCCTTGACGTAGAAATGCCTGTTAAGACAGGTCTCGAGGTTTTGGAGTGGATACGATCAGAAAAGCTAGAAACAAAGGTGGTTGTGGTGACGACCTTCAAGCGTGCTGGGTATTTTGAACGTGCGGTCAAGGCTGGAGTGGATGCTTATGTATTAAAGGAACGAAGCGTTGCAGACCTCATGCAAACCTTGCACACCGTCCTCGAAGGACGCAAGGAGTATTCGCCTGAATTGATGGAAGTGGTGATGACGCATCCCAATCCATTAACAGAACAAGAAATCGCAGTCTTAAAGGGAATTGCTCAGGGTTTCTCTAACCAAGAAATTGCAGATAAACTTTATCTATCCAACGGAACAGTCCGAAACTATGCCACCAATATTCTTTCGAAACTAGATGCAGGTAATCGAACAGAGGCAGCTAATATCGCGAAAGAATCTGGTTGGTTGTGATACTATCATAACGCGAAAACCATTATGTGTTAAAATTAAAATTATTCAATCAAACAATTTGTAACTTGAGGGGGCTTAGTTTCCTCCTTTTTGTGGCTCTAAGGTGGTAGCAAGGAGCTAAACCTAGGCTTTCTATGAAATTTTTTCAATCAATCTTCAAAAAACACTTGAAAGTGTTTACAATTAGTGATAGAATGGAATAAGTAGAAACATGAAAACGAAATTTTCACATCTTCACTTTTGTAAGTAGATATAGAGTTTCAATCGGTGCCTCTACTTGTAAAAGAATGTGTGGGATAGAAAGGGCAGGAAAAGGAATGAATGCAGATGATACAGTAACCATTTATGATGTCGCTCGTGAAGCAGGTGTTTCCATGGCGACGGTCAGCCGTGTGGTTAATGGCAATAAAAATGTAAAAGAGAATACCCGTAAAAAAGTGTTAGAGGTAATTGATCGTTTGGATTATCGTCCAAATGCAGTTGCGCGTGGTCTTGCAAGTAAAAAGACAACCACTGTCGGTGTCGTGATTCCAAATATTACCAATGGTTATTTTTCGAGTTTGGCTAAGGGGATTGATGATATTGCAGAAATGTACAAGTACAATATTGTCCTAGCTAATAGCGATGAAGATAACGAGAAAGAAGTTTCTGTTGTCAATACCCTCTTTTCAAAGCAGGTAGATGGCATTATCTTTATGGGGTATCACTTGACAGATAAAATTCGCTCAGAATTTTCGCGTTCACGTACTCCGATTGTTCTCGCAGGAACTGTGGATGTAGAGCATCAGCTTCCAAGTGTCAATATTGACTACAAACAAGCTACGATTGATGCAGTGACCTACCTCGCTAAAGAAAATGAGCGCATTGCTTTTGTCAGTGGTCCACTAGTGGATGACATCAATGGTAAGGTTCGTTTGGTTGGCTACAAGGAAGCTTTGAAAAAAGCAGATATTCCTTATAGCGAAGGATTGGTATTTGAATCTAAATACACTTATGAAGATGGCTATGCCTTGGCAGAGCGCTTGATTTCATCAAATGCAACTGCAGCAATTGTAACAGGTGATGAGTTGGCGGCAGGTGTCTTGAACGGTTTGGCTGATAAAGGTGTGTCAGTACCAGAAGAATTTGAGATCATTGCCAGTGATGATTCGCAAGTCTCTCGCTTTACCCGTCCAAACTTGACAACTATTGCCCAACCTCTTTATGACCTTGGTGCCATTAGTATGCGTATGTTGACTAAGATTATGCACAAGGAAGTGTTGGAAGAACGTGAAGTTCTATTATCTCATGGATTAACAGAACGTAGCTCAACACGAAAACGTAAATAGAAAAAATCAGGGAATCGAGAAGATTTCCTGATTTTGTGCTCTTAAACAAGAGATGTTGACTTAATGAATACCATAGAGCGGACTAGGCGGCTGGTTAAAGACTGCGCAACACACTGTTTTGAACTTGTAGATAGAACTGACGAAGTCAGCTCAAGTCCCTGCTTTGAGCTTGTGGATAGAACTAACGAAGTCAGCTCAAGTCCCTGCTTTGAGCTTGTGGATAGAACTGACGAAGTCAGCTCAAAGCACTGCTTTGAGGTTGTAGATAAGACTGACGAAGTCAGTAACATATACCTACGGCAAGGCGACGTTGACGTGGTTTAAAGAGATTTTCGAAGAGTATAAAAGAAAAGAAGCTGACAA
>NZ_VMMV01000025.1:0-11882 GCF_013277375.1 Streptococcus sp. 3613 | reverse complement strand
GCATCACAATTTAGTAAACGTTAATTCGAAAGAATTACTATACTTATACAGAGCACCTTTCGGGGTGTTCTTTTTTTATACTTTCTTACTAAATTGGTGCAATTGACACAGTTGTTGCGACTTTATACTCTTCGAAAATCTTTTCAAACCACGTCAGCTCTATCTGCAACCTCAAAACAGTGTTTTGAGCAACCTGCGGCTAGCTTCCTAGTTTGCTCTTTGATTTTCATTGAGTATTAGTCTCTCATGTTTGTTTAGCGTCTTAAAAAGACATTTGAGAAGATTAGAAACAGTTCTCTTTTTTCTCCTAGTATAATGATTGGTATGAAGGGAGAGAAAAGATGAAATCAATGAGAATCTTATTTTTGTTAGCTTTAATTCAAATCAGTTTGAGTAGCTGTTTCCTATGGAAGGAATGCATCTTGTCCTTTAAACAAAGTACAGCTTTTTTCATCGGAAGTATGGTCTTCGTTTCAGGAATCTGTGCTGGAGTAAATTATCTTTATACCCGTAAGCAAGAAGTCCATAGTGTCCTAGCCAGTAAGAAGTCGGTGAAGCTTTTTTACAGTATGTTACTTTTAATTAATTTGTTAGGGGCTGTTCTTGTCCTGTCAGATAACTTGTTCATCAAAAATACGCTGCAGCAAGAATTAGTTGACTTTTTATTGCCATCCTTCTTTTTCCTATTTGGACTAGATTTGCTGATTTTTTTACCCTTGAAAAAATACATGCGCGATTTACTTGCTATGCTAGATAGAAAAAAGACAGTGTTGGTGACTATTTTAGCCACACTTCTCTTCTTAAGAAATCCAATGACCATTGTCTCACTTCTGATGTATATTGGACTGGGTTTGTTTTTTGCAGCCTATCTTGTCCCAAATTCGGTCAAGAAGGAAGTTTCCTTTTATGGTCATATTTTCCGAGATCTTGTATTGGTCATTGCTACGCTCATTTTCTTTTAGAGAAAGCTTGTTTTTATGGATGTTATGATGGTAATACTCTTCGAAAATCTCTTCAAACTACGTCAGCTCTATCTGCAACCTCAAAACAGTGCTTTGAGCAGCCTGCGGCTAGCTTCCTAGTTTGCTCTTTGATTTTCATTGAGTATAAGTTTAGCAGGAAAATAGACACAAAAGAAAAGTTTTTGGTATAATAAGAGTATGTACACAAAAAATGAAGAAGAGCTACAATCCTTAGGGGAGCGTTTGGGTCATCTATTAGCAAAGAATGATGTTTTAATCTTAACTGGAGAACTGGGCGCAGGTAAAACGACCTTTACTAAAGGACTTGCGAAAGGATTGCAGATTTCTCAAATGATTAAAAGTCCCACCTATACTATCGTAAGAGAGTATGAGGGGCGTCTTCCGCTTTACCATTTAGATGTTTATCGTATTGGAGGAGATGCGGATTCTATTGATTTGGATGAATTTCTCTTTGGTGGAGGCGTGACTGTTATTGAGTGGGGAAATCTCTTAGGAGATGCCTTGCCAGATACTTATTTAGAATTGGAAATTCTAAAAGAAGCAGATGGACGTCGTTTAAATTTTCAGGCAAAGGGTTTGCGTGCAGAAAAACTCTTAGAGGAGCTTCAACATGGAGTATGAATTGCTCATTAGGGAAGCAGAGCCTAAAGATGCAGCTGAATTAGTGGCCTTTTTAAATCGTGTAAGTTTGGAGACAGATTTTACCAGCTTAGACGGAGATGGTATTCTCTTGACCAGTGAGGAGATTGAAGTATTCCTCAACAAGCAAGCTAGTTCGGACAATCAGATAACCTTACTTGCATTCTTAAATGATAAAATTGCTGGTATTGTAAATATTACAGCTGACCAGCGCAAGAGAGTCCATCATATTGGAGATCTCTTCATTGTGATTGGAAAAAGATATTGGAATAATGGATTGGGAAGTTTGTTGCTAGAAGAAGCGATAGAGTGGGCACAAGCAAGTGGCATTCTGCGTCGTCTCCAGCTGACTGTCCAAACTCGTAATCAAGCAGCAGTTCATCTGTATCAAAAGCATGGCTTTGTAATTGAAGGTCGCCAAGAGCGTGGAGCATATATAGAAGAAGGGAAATTTATCGATGTTTACTTGATGGGTAAACTGATAGATTAGTAGAAATATGGTTAAAAAAATTATTGGAATGGTGCTAGCTTTACTTTCTGTAACTGTAGTAGGAGCAGGTATTTTTGCTTATACTATTTATCAACAAGGGACAGAAACCTTAGCTAAAACCTATAAAAAAATCGGCGAAGAAACCAAGGTTATTGAAGCGACTGAACCTCTAACCATTCTGTTAATGGGAGTGGACACCGGAAATGCTGAACGAACTGAAACTTGGGTCGGTAGAAGTGATAGCATGATCTTGATGACAGTGAATCCTAAAACGAAAAAAACAACAATGATGAGTTTAGAGCGGGATATTCTGACCCGCATTGAATCAGGGAATGGTCAGGCTCATGAAGCGAAACTGAATTCAGCATATGCAGATGGTGGAGCAGAGCTTGCTATAGAAACCATTCAAAAAATGATGAATATCCATATTGATCGCTATGTGATGGTCAATATGAAAGGGTTACAAAAACTAGTGGATGCAGTAGGTGGTATTACAGTCAATAATACCCTAGGTTTCCCAATTTCTATCAGTGACCAAGAAGAATTTAATACCATTTCTATCGGTGTTGGGGAGCAACATATTGGGGGAGAAGAAGCCCTAGTCTATGCACGAATGCGTTACCAAGATCCTGAGGGGGATTATGGTCGTCAAAAACGTCAACGTGAAGTTATTCAAAAAGTCATGGAAAAAGCTCTCAGTTTAAATAGTGTTGGTCATTATCAAGAGATTCTAAAAGCTTTGAGTGACAATATGCAGACCAATATTGATTTGTCTGCAAAAAGTATCCCTAACTTGCTAGGCTATAAAGATTCATTTAAAACCATTGAAACTCAGCAGTTGCAGGGTGAAGGAGAGATGCTTCAAGGTGTTTCTTACCAGATTGTTTCGAGAGCCCATATGTTGGAAATGCAAAATCTACTCCGACGTTCTTTGGGACAAGAAGAAGTCACTCAGCTTGAAACCAATGCGGTCTTATTTGAAGATTTATTTGGCAGAGCACCTGTTGGTGATGAAGATAATTAACTTTTGATACAAATAAAAAATCAATCGTGGGAAATTTCCTGCGATTTTTTCAAAAAAATACGAATAGATAGGTAGGAGGAAACATGAAAGCAGAAATCATTGCTGTTGGAACAGAGATTTTGACAGGACAGATTGTCAACACTAATGCTCAGTTTTTATCAGAAAAACTAGCAGAGATTGGGGTAGATGTATATTTTCAGACGGCTGTAGGAGACAACGAAGCCCGTCTCTTGTCTTTGCTTGAGATTGCCAGTCAACGTAGCAGTCTGGTGATTTTGACAGGTGGTTTAGGGCCGACTGAGGACGATTTGACCAAACAAACTCTGGCTAAATTTTTAGGGAAAGAATTAGTCTTCGATCCTCAGGCTCAGGAGAAGTTAGATGTCTTTTTCGCCCAGCGACCAGATTATGCCCGAACACCGAATAACGAAAGACAAGCCCAAATTGTAGAAGGAGCGACTCCACTGCCAAACGAAACGGGGCTGGCTGTGGGAGGAATACTAGAAGTAGATGGAGTGACCTACGTTGTCCTTCCTGGTCCGCCAAGTGAATTGAAGCCTATGGTCTTAAACCAACTTCTACCCAAGTTGATGACGGGGAGTAAGCTGTATTCCCGGGTTCTTCGTTTCTTTGGGATTGGCGAGAGCCAGTTGGTGACGATTTTGGCTGATTTAATTGATAATCAGACCGATCCGACCTTGGCACCTTATGCCAAGACAGGAGAGGTAACCTTGCGTCTGTCAACAAAGGCTAGCAGTCAAGAAGAGGCGAATCAAGTGCTGGATATTTTGGAACATCAAATCTTGGATCGCCAGACCTTTGAAGGACTTTCTTTACGAGACCTTTGTTATGGTTATGGGGAAGAGTCCAGTTTAGCCAGCATTGTGGTAGAAGAACTGAAAAAACAAGGGAAAACCATCACGGCTGCAGAGAGTTTGACGGCAGGTCTTTTCCAAGCTAGGGTAGCGGATTTTTCAGGAGCTTCAAGTATATTTAAGGGTGGTTTTGTGACCTATAGCTTGGAGGAAAAATCAAAAATGTTGGATATTCCTGTCAAGGATTTGGAAGAACAGAGTGTGGTATCTGAATTTACAGCACAGAAGATGGCTGAGCAGGCACGAAACAAGACTCAATCTGATTTTGGAATTAGTTTGACTGGAGTGGCAGGGCCAGATAGCCTAGAAGGGCATCCAGCTGGGACAGTCTTCATAGGCTTGGCTCGAGAGCAAGGAACTGAGGTTATCAAGGTCAATATTGGAGGCAGAAGTCGAGCAGATGTACGTCACATTGCTGTTATGCATGCCTTTAACCTAGTTCGCAAGGCTTTATTAAGTGACTAACTTTTGATATAATAGTAGATAGGTCTGAGGATCATTAGAATGTAGGAGAATAGAATGGCGAAAAAACCAAAAAAATTAGAAGAAATTTCAAAAAAATTTGGGGCAGAACGTGAAAAGGCCTTGAATGATGCTCTTAAATTGATTGAGAAAGACTTTGGTAAAGGATCAATCATGCGTTTGGGTGAACGTGCGGAGCAAAAGGTGCAAGTGATGAGCTCAGGTTCTTTAGCTCTTGACATTGCCCTTGGTTCAGGTGGTTATCCTAAGGGACGTATCATCGAAATCTATGGACCAGAGTCATCTGGTAAGACGACGGTTGCCCTTCATGCAGTTGCACAAGCGCAAAAAGAAGGTGGGATTGCAGCCTTTATCGATGCGGAGCATGCCCTTGACCCAGCTTATGCTGCGGCCCTTGGTGTTAACATTGACGAATTGCTCTTGTCACAACCAGACTCAGGAGAGCAAGGTCTTGAAATTGCAGGAAAATTGATTGACTCAGGTGCTGTAGATCTTGTCGTGGTCGACTCAGTTGCGGCCCTTGTACCTCGTGCGGAGATTGATGGAGATATCGGTGATAGCCACGTTGGTTTGCAGGCCCGTATGATGAGTCAGGCCATGCGTAAACTTGGTGCTTCTATCAATAAAACCAAAACAATTGCTATCTTTATCAACCAATTGCGTGAAAAAGTTGGGGTCATGTTTGGAAATCCAGAAACAACACCTGGCGGACGTGCTTTGAAATTCTATGCTTCAGTCCGCTTAGATGTTCGTGGTAACACACAAATTAAGGGGACTGGTGACCAAAAAGAAACCAATGTCGGTAAAGAAACTAAGATTAAGGTTGTAAAAAATAAGGTAGCTCCACCGTTTAAGGAAACCGTAGTTGAAATTATGTACGGAGAAGGAATTTCTAAGACTGGTGAACTCTTGAAGATTGCAAGCGACTTGGATATTATCAAAAAAGCAGGAGCTTGGTATTCTTACAAGGATGAAAAAATCGGTCAGGGTTCTGAGAATTCTAAGAAATATTTGGCAGAGCACCCAGAAATCTTTGATGAAATTGATAAGCAAGTCCGTTCTAAATTTGGCTTGATTGATGGAGAAGAAGCTTCAGAACAAGATACTGAAAACAAAAAAGATGAAGCAGTTCAAGCAGATTCTGTGAATGAAGAAGTGACACTTGACCTAGGCGATGAACTTGAAATCGAAATTGAAGAATAAGCTGTTAAAGTAGTGGAGAAATCCGCTACTTTTTCGATTTTTGATTCAAGATTTCAGATTGACTATAGTTTGCTGTTTCTTGTGGCTCCACTAGAAAGCTGATGTAATAGCCTTATGAATAAAAAACGAACAGTGGACCTGATACATGGTCCGATTCTTCCTTCTCTCTTGAGTTTTGCCTTCCCAATCTTGCTGTCTAATATCTTTCAGCAACTCTATAACACTGCTGATGTCTTGATTGTTGGACGTTTTCTTGGACAAGACTCCTTGGCAGCGGTAGGGGCGACGACAGCGATTTTTGACCTGATTGTAGGTTTTACTCTTGGTGTTGGAAATGGCATGGGGATTGTCATTGCCCGTTATTATGGAGCTCGGAATTTCACTAAAATCAAGGAAGCAGTAGCATCCACCTGGATTTTAGGGGCTCTTTTGAGTGTTGTAGTGATGCTGCTGGGCTTTCTTGGTTTGTATCCTCTTTTACAGTACCTAGATACCCCTGCTGAAATCCTTCCCCAGTCCTATCAATATATTTCTATGATTGTGACTTGTGTCGGTGTCAGCTTTGCCTATAATCTTTTTGCAGGTTTGTTGCAGTCCATTGGGGACAGTCTAGCTGCCCTTGGATTTTTGATTTTTTCTGCTCTGGTTAATGTGGTTCTGGATCTCTATTTTATTACGCAACTGCATCTGGGAGTTCAATCCGCGGGACTTGCTACCATTATTTCGCAAGGTTTATCAGCGGTTCTTTGCTTTTATTATATCTGTAAGAGTGTGCCAGAACTTTTGCCTCAGCGCAAGCATTTCAAATGGGATAAGTCCTTGTACGCAGATCTCTTGGAGCAAGGTTTGGCTATGGGCTTGATGAGTTCAATTGTGTCCATCGGCAGTGTGATTTTACAGTCTTCTGTCAATACCTTTGGCGCAGTGATTATAAGTGCACAAACGGCGGCTCGACGCATTATGGCCTTCGCCCTTCTTCCGATGACTGCTATTTCTGCTTCGATGACGACCTTTGCTTCTCAGAATTTAGGTGCTAAGCGCCCAGACCGTATTGTTCAAGGCCTTCGAATCGGCAGTCGTTTAAGTATATCCTGGGCAGTTTTTGTTTGTGTTTTCCTCTTTTTTGCCAGTCCAGCCTTGGTTTCCTTCTTGGCTAGTTCGACAGATGGTTACTTGATAGAAAATGGAAGTCTCTATCTGCAAATTAGTTCAGCCTTTTATCCCATTTTGAGCCTCTTGTTGATTTATCGCAATTGTTTGCAGGGTTTGGGGCAAAAAATCCTTCCTCTGGTTTCTAGTTTTATCGAACTAATCGGGAAAATCGCTTTTGTGGTCTTGATTATCCCTTGGGCGGGCTATAAGGGAGTTATTCTTTGTGAACCCCTCATCTGGGTTACCATGACCATCCAACTGTACTTCTCACTGTTCCGTCACCCCTTGATAAAAGAAGGTAAGGCCATCTTGGCAACCAAAGTGCTCTCCTAGCTGTATTTGCTAATAAAATCCATTTCCTCTAGTGAAAATCGAAAAAACTTGTGCTGTTATCTTTAGTTTGGTCTTGAAAATAGTTTGACAGACTTTTGACTTCTTTTATATGATATAATAAAGTATAGTATTTATGAAAAGGACATATAGAGACTGTAAAAATATACTTTTGAAAAGCTTTTTAGTCTGGGGTGTTATTGTAGATAGGATGCAGACCTTATCAGTCCTATTTACAGTGTCAAAATAGTGCGTTTTGAAGTTCTATCTACAAGCCCAATCGTGACTAGGATTGTATTCTTTATGAGGTAGAAATAAAGGAGTTTCTAGCTCTGGATTGTAAAAAATAAGTTGTTTTAATTGATAAGGAGTAAAATATGGAAATTGATGTGAGTAAATTAAGAACAGATTTGCCTCAAGTCGGCGTGCAACCATATAGGCAAGTCCATGCCCATTCCACAGGCAACCGTAATTCAACGGTTCAAAATGAGGCTGACTACCATTACAGAAAAGATCCTGAATTGGGCTTCTTTTCTCACGTAGTCGGTAATGGTCGTGTTATGCAGGTAGGACCTGTTGATAATGGTGCCTGGGACGTTGGGGGCGGTTGGAATGCAGAAGGTTATGCACAAGTTGAACTGATTGAAAGCCATGAATCGAAAGAAGAGTTTCTGATTGACTATCGTCTCTATATCGAACTCTTGCGTAATCTAGCAGACGAGGCTGGGATACCTAAAACGCTTGATACTGCTGATTTAGCAGGTATCAAGACACACGAATATTGCACCAATAACCAACCTGACAACAACTCAGATCATGTTGACCCTTATCCTTATCTTGCAAGCTGGGGCATTAGTCGTGAGCAATTCAAGCAGGATATTGAAAACGGCTTGACGATTGAAGCAGGATGGCGACAGAACGATACTGGCACCTGGTATGTACACTCAGATGGTTCTTATCCAAAAGATAAGTTTGAGAAAGTTAATGGTACCTGGTATTACTTTGACGGTTCAGGATATATGCTTGCAGACCGCTGGAAGAAGCACACAGACGGCAACTGGTACTGGTTTGACCAGTCAGGCGAAATGGCGACAGGCTGGAAGAAAATCGCTGAGAAGTGGTACTATTTCGATGGAGAAGGTGCTATGAAAACAGGCTGGATCAAATACAAGGAGACTTGGTACTATCTTGATAGTCAAAATGGGGACATGGTTTCTAATGCCTTTGTCAAATCAAATGATGGCTGGTATTACCTTAAAGAAGATGGCACGATAGCAGAAAAACCAGAATTTACAGTCGAGCCTGAAGGCTTGATAACAGTAAAATAATAATGGAATGTCTTTCAAATCAGAACAGCGCATATTATTAGGTCTTGAAAAAGCTTAATAGTATGCGTTTTCTTGTGGAGATATTTCCTTCAATTTTTGCTACTATATTAAATAAAAATCAAAAAGCAAACTAGAAAGTTATGCTAAAATAAAATCTAAATTTGACAATGTAAATCGAGTCGGATAGCTTTAAGTACTGTTTTGAGGTTGAAGATACGATTTTTGATAGGAACTCATCAAATAGGTTTACTATCATCAATTTTGGATTTTTAAGCAGTATCAATAAATTGCTTCCTTGTTTTGTCATAATTTTTTTATTTAAAAAATTTATTTTATGACAAGAGTGTGCTATTCTTTTTATGAGAGGTGTATGAATATGATAAATGTATGTGATGTTGGAAAAAGAATAAAAGAACTTAGAATATCTTCAAATCTTACTCAAGATAAGATTGCTGAATATTTGTCTTTGAATCAAAGCATGATTGCCAAAATGGAAAAAGGTGAAAGGAATATCACGTCGGATGTTATTGAGAAACTATCTGCCCTGTTTTGCTGTACGGTTGAATATCTTTTGTTTGGCGAACAAGCTGAACAACAGTGTGTAATATCGTTTAGAAAAAATAAAATAGTAGACCAAGATCTTAAAGTTTTAGCGAAAATCAATAAAATTGTATTGAATCAATTTGAGATAGATCAGCTATTGGAGACAAAATAAATGATTGATAAAATGGATTTAAGTAATAAAGCTTCAAATCTTAGAAAAAAGTTGGGAGCTGACGGTGAAGCGCCGATAGATATTTTTAAATTGGTACAAAAGATAGAGAATTTGACGCTGGTATTTTATGGACTCGGAAAGAATATTAGCGGAGTCTGTTATAAAGGAACTCAGTCCAGTCTCATTGTAATCAATTCAGACATGTCATTAGGAAGACAAGGATTTTCTTTAGCACATGAACTGTATCATCTTTATTATGATGAGGTGAAGAAGAGTTCAGTCAGTCTTATCTTGATTGGTGAAGGAGATGAAACTGAAAGAAAAGCGGATCAGTTTGCTTCATATTTTTTAGTTTCCCCATCTTCACTGTATAGGATGGTTGAGGAAATCAGAGAAAATGCTAATAGAACTCATCTTGAAGTAGAAGATATTATAAAATTGGGTCAGTTTTATGGTATCAGTCATAAAGCTATGTTATATAGATTGCGGAATGATGGATACCTTGATGCAGAAGAAATTAAAAATATGGATATTAGTGTTATAGAGACAGCTTCAAGATTAGGCTATGATACAAGTTTATATCGTCCTTTGTCAGAAAGTAAAAAGGAAATGGTATTAGGACACTATATTAAATCGACTGAACAACTTTTAGAAAATAACAGAATTTCGCAAGGGAAGTATGAGGAACTGCTACTAGATGCTTTCAGATATGATATTGTATATGGGCTAGATGAAGAGGGGGAGTTGTCGTTTGACTAGTCGTGTATTTATTGATACAGATTGTATTTCAGCATTTTTATGGGTTGGCACTGAACATCTTTTAGAAAAGCTCTATTCGGGTAAAATTGTTATTCCACAAGAGGTGTATGATGAAATCAATATACCTACAATCCCCCATTTAAAATCTAGGATAGACCAGTTAGTAGCTAAGGGTTCAGCTGAGATTGTGAGCATAGACATTGGAACTGAAGAATACGCATTATATAGAAATTTAACAAGAAATCATGATAGTAACAAGGTTATTGGTAAGGGAGAAGCGGCTTCTATTTCCTTAGCGAAAAAGCATAACGGGATATTAGGAAGTAATAACCTAAGAGATGTTCAACCATATGTAGAAGAATTTTCTTTAGAACATATGACGACAGGAGATATACTGATTGAAGCGTTTAAAGCGTAATTTATTACTGAACAAGAGGGCAATCATATCTGGAATAATATGCTTAAAAAGAGAAGAAAAATTGGTGCAAATTCATTTTCAGACTATCTTCGTGGAAGTGTTCATCAAAATAGACAAAAATAAATTTGGATAAATCGAACTTACTATTCAGGAGGAATATGAGCAATTCGAAGAAGAAAAGTGTCAAATTGAGCCTATAAGAGTAGAAATGACCTACATAGGGGATGAGAGAAAAGTTGTCCTTGAAGTTTCCTTGAACGATCAGTCGCATGTCAAACGATATGTAGGGTAATGTGAGAAGGGATAGCGAGTAGTTTTTGGTTATTTTATCAAAAAACTTGTATTTTATCATACTGAATGATAAAATACAAGAAAAATAGTAGAATAAAGGAAAGCTTTTCTAAAATGTGTATCTCCCCACAGGATTCGTTCTTGTGGGATTTTTTTCGTTAAAGAAAGCGATAAATATTGACTTTTTGAAAGAAAGATGTCATAATTAAGTTGGAAAAAACGTAAAAGTATCACTTTTCTCGTTATCCCGACTCCCAAAACGTCGTTAAACCGCTCGGCAATCCATGGAGACATGGACACATAGTAGTAAGCACGCTATGTGGCTTGGCAGAGCTAAAAACTGTTCCCTTGCGATAAGCCTAATAAGCACAACATAGGGAGTTAGAGAAGCCGACTCTAATCATCCACTTTGGGCAGTAGTGAGAACTGCCCCGTGCTTTTTTTATTTTGAGAAAATATGGAGTTTGTCGTTGAAATTACTTGATTGTATTTTAGATTATCAAGAGAAATTCGATGGAAAAACATGTCAAGTATCAACGAATTATAAGCATTTAGAGACTTTCGAAGTAGATTTTTGCTTGACTGATTTACATCACTTATTTGGCTTGCACAAAATCACACGAGATTATGCTAGTCAAACAATACCTGCTATTCAAGCTGGTGTTTTTATTTTGGAAGATTTTAGAAATCATCCTATGTACAATGATGTAATCGAAAGGATATCTTTGTATAGTTTTATCGGTGATATCTTCTATTCTAAGATAACAAGTTGTTGTATCCTAGCCAAAGATTTATCTAAAAACACTATGAAGTTGGACGTCATATTTTTTGAAGATAGAAACAAAAGATCCGCAATTTTAGGTTTACGAAGAGATAAAAGTGGAATGTTTAAACCGGTTACTCTACATTTTACAAGCGCTAAGAAATATGCTAAAGTTCGTAAAACAGATGTGAAAGAAATTCAATGGTTATAAAAAACTTTTCGCAGGCTTCGGCTTGCGTTTTTTTGTTTGATAAAATTAAAAAAATGTGCAAAAATAAGTAGAATTGAAAACAGGAAAAAACACCTCCTTTCGATTCGCCAAGCCTCTTCGCAAGGCAATGAGGGGGCGGAGAGACGCGCTCGTCAACAGAAGTATCTCATTGGAAATGTTGCTCACTTTTTTAGTGAGCTTTTTATTATGGCTTCAAG